>JALZFK010000186.1 GCA_030861585.1 Actinomycetota bacterium
GAGGAAGATGGCGTCGTCGTAGCCCGCCCTCTGGGCTTCGTCCACCGCGAGCGCGGTGTTCAGGTACGAGCCCGTCAGCTTGCCGCGGGCGGGTATCGCGTTGTCCGGGATACGGCGCCAGGAGGAGACGCAACACCGGAGGCCCGTAAGCTCTACGTAGTTGCCCATCGGCACCGTAAAGATCGAGAGCTGGTCATCCACCGCAAGCTTGACCCCGACCGAGGTTGCAGCCTTATAGGCCAAGGGGCGTATGTACGTGTCCTCCCGCGGCGCGTTACGTTTCAGGATCTCCAGCGTGATGTCGCAGAGCTCGTCGACTGTGTGCCTGAGTTCTATGCGCGCAAAGCGGCAAGACTTCTCGAAGCGCTCGTAGTGCTCCCGCATCTTCAAGACCTGCAACGTGCCTCTGCTCTCGCTCCAGTATGCCCGGATACCCTCGAAGGCCCCCGTGCCGTAGTTCAGGGCGTGCGTCGCGGGCGACAGCCGAATATCGCCCATCTTTACGAACTCGCCGTCGTGGTAGGTCCACTCTGCGTCCGAAGCAGTGAATGCTCTGCGGCTCATCGCGTCTCACCCCCTGTCGGGCTCCCGGCGGACGCTTCCTCAATCATTCCCTCGGCGGCTAAAGCCCTCAGTTCCGCCCCAACCCTTTCGACCTGCAACTCTGCCTCCCGGCGGCGCATGGCGAGGAAGCTCGCCCCGCCGGCCTGGTTCTCTAATACCCATTCTTTCGCAAACTTGCCGCTTTGAATGTCCGCGAGGATTTCGCGCATCCGCTCCTTGACGCTATCGTCTATCAATCTTGGGCCCGAGGTGTAGTCACCGTACTCGGCGGTGTTCGAGATCGAGTACCTCATCTGCGCCAGGCCCCCCTCGTAGATGAGGTCCACGATCAGCTTAAGCTCGTTGACGCACTCGTAGTACGCGAGTTCCGGCTGGTACCCCGCATCGACCAAAGTATCGAACCCAGCCTTGAGCAGCGCCGTGAGCCCGCCGCACAGGACCGCCTGCTCGCCGAAGAGGTCCGTCTCGGTCTCCTCGGCGAACGTGGTCTCGATGATACCGGCCCGGCCGCTCCCGATGCCGCGCGCGTAGGAGAGGATCAAATCCCGCGCCTCCCCGGAAGCGTCATTCCCGACCGCGAAGAGCGCGGGCATCCCCTTGCCCTCCACGTACAAGCGCCGCAAGACGTGCCCCGGTCCCTTGGGTGCAACCAGCCCCATGTCTACTTCGGGCGGTACCGTTATTTGGTTGAAGTGAATATTGAACCCATGGGCGAAGAGCATCAGCATGCCCTCCGACAGGTTCGGCTCGACCTCGCTCCTGTACACCGCGGGCTGCTTCTCGTCCGGCAGCAACATCATCAGCACGTCTGCCCAGCCGACGGCCTCGGCGGTGTTCATAACCTGAAGGCCGTCCCTTTCGGCCTTTTGACGGCTCGCGCTGCCCTCGTAGAGCCCGACGGCGATCTCGCAACCGGAGTCCTTGAGGTTTAGGGCGTGAGCATGGCCCTGGCTACCGTAACCCAAGATGGCGGTCTTGCGCTGCGTGATCTCGTTGCCTATGTCTCCTTCGCGATATACCAGGGCCATCTAAACTCCTCCGTTCCTCGGCCGGGCCACCGGCCCCAGCTGCACCAGATCTTCCAGATCGTCCTTTATCTCGTCGAGCCACGCTTCCAGCGTCTCCGGCTCACCCGACGCCACGACCGTCTCTCCGTCTTCGTGGGCTTTGACACCCGCCCGCGCCGCCGAGTCGCGCCAGGCCTCGCCTCCTACCTTTAGCAACGCGACCTCCATCGGCGCCTCCGCTGCCCCGATCTTCTCCACATCTTCGAGCCCGGAAAGGAGCGCGGTGTACCGACGAGCGGATTCGGGTGGGCAGTCGAGCAGGATCGTGGCCCGCATCCCGCCCCCGTCCTTGCCGAGGGTGAAGGAGGCGACCGGCATCCGCTTGTTCTGCAGCGTCATGAGGAAGCGGTTCAGGGCGAGCATCCCTCTGCTCAAGCGGATCTGGACCGGGTTAAGGGCCGTATCGGTCGGCACGTCCCCTTGCGCTCTACGGGCCACCATACGCGGCGCTGCTTTCCTCGATCATCTCGTGCACGCTCATGCCGCTTGGGATCATGGGGTACACGTTCGCCTCGGGGTCGATGTGGAAGTCCAGGATCACACACCCCGGCTGCTCTTGCGCCCACTTCACCGCCGCCTCGACGTCGTCGCCCTCGCGCACGGTCTTGCCCGCGAGGCCGTAGGCAGCTGCGAACTGCTCGTAGTCGGGTCCGGTGATCGGGGTCTCCGAGTAGCGGCGGTTGTGGAAGAACTGCTGCCACTGGCGCACCATGCCCAAGTATCCGTTGTTGAGGATAGCTACTTTGATGTCCAGCCCGAAGTCCCGGATGGTGGCGAGTTCCTGAAGGTTCATCTGGATGCCGCCGTCCCCGGCCACGACCCACACTGGCTCGTCCGGGTAGGCGAACGCCACGCCCATCGCTGCCGGCAAGGCGAAGCCCATCGTGCCCAAGCCCCCGCTGGTGATGTGGCTGTTGTGCTTGGTGAACTTGAAGAACTGCGCCGCCCACATCTGATGCTGGCCGACGTCGGTGACGAGCCGCACCTCCTCGCCCGCGGCGGCCTTGATGGCGTCCATTATCCAGATCGGGCCGTACTTCCCGCGCGCCTCGTCCTCGCGCCGCCTCTCCGGCTCCTGGCTCTCCGCGATCTCTTCGCGCCACTGCGCGCACGCGCCGCCGAAGTCCTCCTCCGGGATCTCCTCCAGGTATCCGAGGATGCCCCTGAGCGCCGCCTTCGCGTCCGCCGCGATGCCGACAGTGGGCTTGACGACCTTGCCGAGCTCGGAGGGGTCCACGTCTATGTGCACGATCTTGGCGTTCGGGGCGAACTTGTTGACCGCGCCCGTGATCCTGTCATCGAACCGCATCCCGACCGCGAAGAGGAGGTCCGACTTGTCTATCGCCCGGTTCACACTCGCCGCACCGTGCATCCCCGGCCACCCGATGTACAGCGGGTGGTCCTCCGGAAACGAGCTGATCCCCAAGAGCGTCGTGACGACCGGGATTCCTGTTCTCTCGGCGAGGAGCCTAAGCTCCATCTCCGCCCCCGAGAGAATGACCCCGTGACCCGCCAGGATCAAGGGCCGCTTGGCCTTCCTCAAAAGCGCCGCCGCAGCTTCGAGAGCGTGCCCCACGACCGGTGCCGGCGCTTCTTTAAGCCTCCGGTAGCCGTTGTGTTCGCAGGCGGCGAACTGGACGTCTTTGGGCACGTCTACCAGGACCGGTCCCGGACGTCCCGAGCGGGCGATCTCGAACGCCCGCCGCATCGTCGGGTAGAGCTCGTCCGGGTCCTCGACGAGGAAGGAGTGCTTAGTGAAGGGCAACGTCATTCCCATGACGTTGGTCTCCTGGAAGGAGTCCTTGCCCATCGCCGGGCGCCCAACCTGGCCGGTGATCGCCACGAGCGGCACCGAGTCCATCTGAGCGGTCGCGAGTCCGGTGACGATGTTGGTCGCCCCCGGTCCGCTCGTCGCTACACATACCCCGACCCGGCCGGTGGCCCTCGCGTACCCGTCGGCCGCGTGGGCCGCGGCCTGCTCGTGGCGGACGAGGACGTGTTTTAGCGGGTAGTCGGGAAGGGCGTCGTAGAACGGCATGATGGCACCTCCCGGATACCCGAAGAGGTATTCGACTCCTTCGTCGAGTAGCGCCTCGCACATCGCTTCGCTTCCGGTGCGCGGCTTGTATTCGATATTAAAAGCGGTGTTCTCCACGATTTCTCCTATCCTTCTGGTGCTGCGGGTTAAGAAAAGCCTTCGGCTGAAGAACGGGGCTGCCCCGCTTGCGGCTCTAGGCGGACCGGATAGCGCCGTCCCGGCCCGCCCGGCTAATTAGTCGCCGCAGGACCGTAGGGACAGCGTTCGTGGATACTCGTGGGTGGATAGGAGGGGTGAGCAAGTGGGCAGCATCGAGCTTGAGGCCCGAGATCTCTATCTGCCTGCCTTCCGAAACTCCTAACAAGAGTCCCTCGCTCACTCGACTACAAGTGCTATAAGCCTATGACACTTTGTAGCCATTTGTCAAGGCGTATAAACGGCGTTTTCGCGGCACGTAACGAGCACTCGATACGGCCGGCACAGACTATCCTTCGGGCCAAACGCTTATCGTGTGGTCAGGTAAAGAGGAGCCTCACGAATCTCTCGTAGAATCGTACGGCCCGAGCCATGAGCTGTGGCAGGTGCTCGGGGGTCTGGCGCAGGATCTCGTACGGGTCCTCCCCGGCTTCCCGGGCCTCGTCCTCGAAGGCGTTTAACATCCTCCGTACGAGCCCCTCATCCACCTCAAGGTGGAAGAGCAACCCGTAGGCTCTCTCCTCGAACCGGAACGCCTGAACAGGCGTCGGACCCGAGGAGGCCAGGAGAATCGCCCCTTCGGGTAGCCCGAAGACGTCCCCGTGCCAGTGGAATGCGGTGAAGCTCCCGCCCAAAGAGCCGAAGAGGGGGTCGTAGGAAGCCTCCTCGGTCGTCTCGACACTGCCCCAGCCGAGCTCCTTCGCGTCCGCGGGTCCTACCGTGCTACCCAAAGCTCGGGCCAACAACTGGCTACCAAGACAAACGCCCAAAACGGGTACTCTGCACTCCAACGCGTCCTGTATCAGCCGGATCTCATCCTCCAGGTGTGGGTATCGCTCCGTCTCATAGACTCCCATCGGGCCTCCGAGCACCACCAGTCCCCCAAGACCCTCTGCGCTCTGCGGTACCGGTTCCCCCTCCTGGGTACGGACGTATTCGTAAGGGACGCCCGCCCTGCGTAAAGCGTCCCCGAGCGTTCCCAGGGTCTCTACCGGGGTGTGCTGAACGGTGAGGAGCGGTCTCAAAGAACGGGCCCCATAGTTAGGGCCGCGATCCCTTCGGGCGGCTCCATGTTCGCTTCGCGTAAGTCGTAGGTGTCGCATAGATCAATCTTGAACACGATCCTTCTTATACCCGGACCTCGCTGTATTCATCACGGAGGGCTTTGCACCGTTCGCGTTAGTGTTATATTGAGTATGACTCTTCTTACGGAGGGGAAAGGATTTGCAGATCGAACGCAAACTTAGGAAGGTTGGGGGTTCGGTAATGGTGCCGATCCCGCCAGAGATGTTGGGCGAATTGCAGCTGCGGGCCGGTCAATCGGTACGGTTAGTATCCGCAAATGGGATGATACGAATCGAGCCTGCAGTGCCACGCCCGTTGCCGGAAGTTGTCGAGTTCGCGGCCAAGTTCATAGACGAGTAGGAGGATGTGCTGCGCGAGCTGGCCGACCGTTGAGGCAGCTGGGCGTCCCGGACCTGGTATGGCTCAACACCGCGGTCGTAGGGCGAACGGGCGGATCTCTGGGGGTTCGGGACGCGGCGGCGCTGGAGGCTGCGGTGGCCCGACCTTATGCAGGCTATGGTGAGAAGGGGCTGTTCCCAACACCGTTCGATAAAGCGGCGGCTCTGATGGAGTCGGTGATACACCGTTGCCCTTTCGTGGATGGCAACAAGCGCACCGGATTGCTCGGCGGAGCCGAGGTGCTCTACTTGGTCGGGCACGACTTTTCAGCTCCGAGGGACGAGATGGTCGAAGTCGCGTTCGCGCTGGCGGAGCACAAGATCGAAGCGAGACAACTCTCGCGGTGGTTCGAGGCCTACGCCAAACTACTTAGTTAGCGGCTCCGTGGAGAAAGCGCTCGTTTGTCCGTTCGCTGGAGTCGTTCGAGTTGGAAATGGAAGGTGTTGCCTTCTATCGATTGGCGACAGAGGAAGGTTATGATGGTTGAGAGCACATTGGCTAGGACTTCGAGGGTGGTCTTGATCACTGGCTGCTCGTCTGGCATCGGTTGGGCCACGGCCGAACTTCTCACGGAGAGAGGCTGGACCGTGTACGCTACGGCCCGCAATATCGAGGCGATCGCGCCGCTCGAAGCTCGCGGCTGCAAGTTGCTTGCGCTCGACGTGACCGACGAGGGGTCGATGTGGTGTGCCGTCGAGGAGGTCGAGCGCGCCGAAGGGGCGGTCGGGGTGCTGATTAACAACGCCGGCTACAGCCAGTCCGGCGCGGTTGAGAACGTCCCCATGGAGAAGG
>JALZFK010000194.1 GCA_030861585.1 Actinomycetota bacterium
GCTCGTAGACCACGTCCTCAAGCTCCGCCGAGAGCCCTTGGGCGCGGCCGAGGAGGCCCAAGAGGCTTTCGTCGTAGCGCACCGCCCGGTCGAGCTCCGACTCGGCCCGAGCGACGCCGTCGACCGCACCGCCCTCCTCGCCCGAGAGCGCCGCCACCGCCGAAGCGGCTGCCTCGAGGAGGCCTGTTACGTTCCTCAAGCGGTCCCGTTCGCGCGTGAGCTCCTGAACCTCCCCAGCACCGTAGCCCACCGCCTCGAGCTCCGCCACCTGGTAGCGCAAAAACTCAACCTCTCTCAGGCGGGCCTCCGCCGAGGACCTACGCTCGATGAGCTCTCGCCGGTCCTTCTCCACCCGGCCCCATAGCTCGCCTAAACGGGCCTTCGCGCTCGAGACCTCTTCATCGAGGAAACCATCTAAGATGCCGAGTTGTTCGGCGGGGTCCGTGAGACGGGCCTGCTCCCTTTGCCCATGGTAGGAGACCAGCCGTTCGCCCAAAGCCGCCAAAGCCTTCACCGGAACGACAACCCCGCCCACGTAGCACCGGGACCGGCCCTCTTCGGTCAGCGTCCGCCGCAGCACGATGTCATCGTCGTCGGCGTCCACCTCCTCGGCGAGATCCCCCAGAGACTCAGAGAGTATCCTCTCGCCGACGCCTTCGGGAAGGAGGAATGTACCTTCGATGGTGGCCTTTTTGGCACCCGAGCGGACCGCGTCGCCGCGGGCGCGGGTGCCGAGGAGCATCTGTAGCGCGGTAGCGAGCAGGGTCTTTCCCGCCCCCGTCTCGCCCGTTATGGCGTTCAGGCCGGGGGCGAGCTCCAGGGTAGCCTCCTCGATCAGGGCCACGTTTTCGACGGAGATCTCCGTGAGCACTTGGCCCCTAATCCCTCCTTGATAAAGCCTTCTTCACAGAAACGTCCTCCGCACAGCGCGCCACCAGCTCCACTCGTCGGTCCTGCCTATTTTAACGCTCATCCGGGACAGTCCGAACCGCACGCGCCCGCCGTCGGGGATCTCCTCAGGTTCGCCCCCATCCAAGCTAAGTAGCGCCCCCGGGTCCTTCACCCGGAGCTCAGCGACCTGATCTTGGCCCAAGATCAGGGGCCGTGAGAGGAGAGAATGCGGGGCTATTGGCACGAGCACGTAGCACTCAACGTCCCCCGCGACGATCGGGCCGCCCGCCGACAACGCGTAGGCGGTGGACCCCAAAGGAGTGGCCCCGACGAACCCATCGCACCTTAAGGTCGCGAGCTCTTCCCCGCCGACAACGAGCTCGACCGAGGTGATGTGATGCGGGTGCCTTTTGACGAGCACCGCGTCGTTGACCGCCGTGCGGGCCTCGTCCTCGCCCTTCAAGCGAACCTCGAGCATCCGGTACTCCTGGACGTGGATCCCGCCATCCAAGACCTTCTCTACCCCCGACTCGAGCTCCTCGGGGCGCATCCCGCTCATGAAGCCCAAAGTGCCCAAGTTCACCCCGAGCAGCACCCGTCCCGGGTACATCCGCGAGGCCCTGAGCATCGTCCCGTCCCCGCCGAGCACGAAGACTAGGTCGAGATCCCCATCCTCCCGGTTCCCCGTAGGCTCCGTGAACTTCTCGACCTCGACCCCCCGCTCGTCCAGGATCGCGGCGAGCCGCTCCGAGTACCCCTCGCTCACGCTGGGGTTCGCTACGACGGCGACCCGCCGCACCTCCTCTGGCCCTTCTTTCAAGGTTCACTCCTCACTACCGCGAGGATCTGCTCCTCGCCGAGCGTCGCCTCGGCGCCCCGCAAGAGCCGCAGAAGGTACTCCACGTTCCCCGCCCTACGGCCGACGACGGGCGAACGCGCCACGTTCAGGGCCCCGAAGCCCAAAGATTCGAACGCCTCCGCCACCCTCCGAACCGTCTTCGCGCGCACCGCCGGATCGTGTACGAGCCCGCCGCGCGAAACCTGCCTTGGCCCGGCCTCGAACTGCGGCTTGACGAGCACCACCGCCTCTCGGATGGAGGGCGTCGTCGAGAAGAGGTTCGAGAGTGCAACCACGAGCGAGATAAAGGACAGGTCGGCGACTAGCAGATCCGGCGCGAACGGCAGATCCCCGCTCGAAAGGTAACGCACGTTCGTCCGCTCCATGACCACGACGCGCGGGTCGTTCCTCAAGGACCAGTCCAGCTGGCCGTAGCCGACGTCCACGGCAATAACCCTCTGAGCCCCCCGCCGCAACAAGGCGTCCGTGAAGCCGCCCGTGGACGCTCCCGCGTCCAGGCAGTCGCGATCCTCAACCTCCACCCCAAAGGTGTCTAGAGCGTAGGCGATCTTCTCCCCAGCCCGTGAGACGAACGAGCTTTCGCGAGGCGTTTCGACGTGTAGGTCGACGTCCGGGGCGACATGGAGGCCTGCCTTGGTGGCGCTCTCACCCCCCGCTCGCACGGCCCCAGAGAGCACGAGGGCTTGTGCCCGCGCCCGACTCTCGGCGAGGCCCCTCTCAACGAGCAAGGCGTCGAGGCGCAGCTTCGGTCTGCGCGAAGCGTCTCGCGGCAACCCGGGAACCCCTTTGGCTCCCTTCGCCGCTTCGGCGGGGTCGTTAATGGCCTCGATGCCGGACAAAGAGCACCAATTCCCTAAGGGCCGAGGTGTCGCCGTCCACCGCCTCTAGGATCGCGAGCGCCTTCTCGCCGGCCTTATCCGCCTCCCTTTTCGCGCCGTCGAGGCCGTAAACCCCGACGAACGTGGCCTTACCCTGCTCGGCGTCGCTCCCAGCGCTTTTTCCGAGGACCTCTTGCGTGGAAGTGGCGTTCAAGAGGTCGTCTACGATTTGGAAGCACAATCCCAACTCCATCGCGTACTCGGAGACCGCTGCCTGCTCAGAGTACCCGGCGCCAGCGAGGATCGCGCCTATCCGGGCGCTGGACTTTATAAGGGCGCCGGTCTTGCACCTGTGGATCATGTGCAGCGTCTCGGGGTCCGCCGCGTTCCCCACACCGGTCAGGTTCATATCGATCACCTGCCCCCCAACCATCCCGTTGACCCCCGTCGAGGCGGCAAGCTCGCGCACCACCTCCAGGATCTGCTCACAAGTGCCTTCTTGGTGCACGGTTATGAGGGCCAAAGCCTCCCCAAAAAAGGCGTCGCCGGCCAAGATGGCCATCGCCTCGCCATACTTTTTGTGAGCCGTCGGCCGCCCGCGCCTGAAGTCATCATCGTCCATAGCCGGTAGATCGTCATGGATCAAAGAGTACGTATGGATGAGCTCTATGGCCGCAGCACTAGGTAACACGAGGCTCGGCTCCGCTCCGAAAACGCCCGCAACCTCCATGCACAAGGTCGGGCGCACCCTCTTTCCCCCGCCGAGCATCGAATAGCGCATCGCTTCGACGAGCTCCCGCAAGCGCGGTTCCTCGGAGAAGACCAACCCTTGCAGGTACGCCTCGAACCGCGCCCGGTGCTCCCCCCAACGGCCGGAGCCCCCAGGGGCGGACGTGTTTCCCAACGGGTCCCGCGTCCCACCTAAAACCCGCTTATCGAGCCTCTTATCCGTGCCCCACCCACCGCTCGGGGCTCCCGAGAGCTGCTTCCCTCGCCCCCCGCAAGACGCCGCCGACGAACTGGGGTGCTTCGTCACTGGAGAAGCCCTTGGCGAGCTCGATAGCCTCTTTGACGGCCACCTCGGCGGGCACGTCCTCGACGTAGAGCATCTCGTAGAGCGCAAGACGCAATATGGTGCGATCGACGGCGCTCATGCGGTGGACCGGCCAGCCGACCGCGACCTCGTTGAGCCTCGCGTCTAAAGCCTCCCTCTCCTCCTCAACCCCACGAGCGAGCTCCTCCGCGTACCCTTCGAGTTCGCCCCGGTATGACCGCCAGCGGTCCAGGATCGGAGCTATGGGCTGCTCGTTGACATCGCTCTGATAGAGCGCGAGAAAAGCGTTCTTGCGGGCCGTGCGTCGGCTCAAAAGGCCCTAGACCCTAGTTAGGTACTCTTTGGTGCGCGTGTCTACCCGCACCTTCTCGCCTACGCCAACGAAGAGCGGGACCTGCACCACGAGCCCAGTCTCTAAAGTCGCCGGCTTCGTGCCGCCGGTCGCCGTGTCGCCTTTGAGGCCCGGATCGGTGTCGGTCACCTCGAGGTCCACGTGAGGCGGGGGCTCGACACTCACGACCTCCCCGTCTGCCGAGAGAACTGTCGCTTCGCCATTCGGTACTATGTAACCTACCGCCTCTCCCAGAATCTCGATCGGGATGGCGATCTGCTCGTAGGTCTCCGAGTCCATGAAGTAGAAGAGGTCCCCGTCACGGTACAAAAACGTCATCAGCCGCGACTCCGTCCTCACGCTCTCGACCTTCTCCCCGGCCCGAAAGGTCTTCTCGACCACGGCTCCTGTGTCCAGGTTCCTCAGGCGCGTCCGAACGAAGGCCCCGCCCTTGCCCGGCTTTACGTGTTGGAAGTACAGGATGGTAAAGCGCTTGCCGTCCACCCGGATGGCTGCGCCGTTTCTAAACTGGTTGGTAGAGATCATGCCTGCCTATACTCCTAAATACGCCCTCTCTTGCTACGAAAACGCCGTGATATTATTGCACAGATAGCCCGCAGCTATCGGCTAGCCAGTCCCCAGCGAGGGATCTCGTCAGCCTCTCTCCCGCCTGAGTATGTACCCCACGGCGGCGACGTAACCGTAAGCGCCCATACCGGCGACGACCGCGTGAACCACGGGCGACACTACTGAATGGTGCCGCCAATCCTCCCTCGCGTGAACGTTGGATAGATGAACCTCGACCTTCGGTGTATCCACCGCCTCTAAGGCGTCGTGGAGGGCATAGGAGTAATGGGTCCATGCGCCGGGATTTATTGCAAGGCCAGCAGCCTCCGCCGCCTCCCGAATATAGCCGACCATCTCCCCTTCGTGGTCCGTCTGCCTAAACGCGAAGTCTACCTCCGGGAACTCTTCCCCCAACAGCTTCCCTATGTCGTTCAAGGTTAGGGTTCCATAAACCTCTGGCCGTCGGCGCCCGAGGGTCCCGAGGTTAACGCCGTTGAGGACGAAGATCCTAGGCGCCAAGGACAGCCTCTATGGCGCGGCGCACCTCGGCGACGCTTACCGGCACATCCCGTCGGGGCCGGCCCACGTCTTCGAGGAGGACGAACCTGTACGTGTAAGCTTTGTCGGAGGCGCGGCGCTTTTTGTCGCGTCCCATGGCCCATAGGACAGACTCGACGTCCACCGCGGGGACTTTGAGCGGTAGGCCGGCGGCGTGGAGGAGATCCTCGTGAGTCTTGAGGAGGTCGGCGCCTAAGAGCTCGCGACCAAGCCGGGCGGCAGCGAGCATACCAGCAGCGACGGCTTTACCGTGGGGTAATACGTAGTCGGCGGCGGCTTCGAGGCCATGGCCGAGGGTGTGGCCGTAGTTGAGGACGGCGCGAAGCCCGGCCTCACGCTCGTCCTCGGCGACCACGGCGGCTTTGGCGCGGACGGAGTGCAGGATCAGGGCTTGCAAAGCCTCTAAATCTCCGGCCCGCGCGTCCCCTAGGAGACGCCTGAGGTCCTCGAAGAATTTGCCGCCGGCGAGGAGACCCATCTTGACGACTTCGGCGAGACCGTGCGAAACCTCGCGCGGTGGCAGGGTTTCGAGCCAGTCGAGGTTAGCGGCGACGAGGCGGGGCTGCAGGAAAGCGCCAACCAGGTTCTTGCCTTCCGGGAGGTCCAAGCCGACCTTGCCCCCGACGGAGCTGTCCACCATGGCCAGAAGGGAGGTCGGCAACTGGACGAAGTTTATACCCCGCATGTAGCTGCTCGCCACGAAGCCTCCCAAGTCGCCCACCACCCCACCCCCGAGCGCGAAGAGTGTTCCCTCGCGCGGCACCCCCGCCCGAGCGAGTTTGCGGATCACCAATTCGTAGACCGAGAGGCTCTTCGAGCCCTCGCCCGCAGGCACCGTCACGACATCGGCCAAAGCCCACCCGGCCTCCTTTAGCGCTTCGTCCGTGGAGGAGGCGTGGAGCGGGCCCACGGTCGAATCGGTGAGGAGGATGGCGGTGCCAGGCGGTAGCGCAGCGGAAACAGCGTCCTTTAGATCCAGGTCCGGCTCGACGTGGACCTCGTAGGGCGTCGTGGCAGCGACGGTCACGCTCCTCATGGGGCGTGGCGGAACCATTCGAGTATCTCGTCGGCGATCCTACGAGGCGGGCGATCCTCGGGCTCTATCTGGAGCAATGCGACTTCCAGGTAGTAGGGGAGGCGCTCGGCATATCGGCGGGTGAAGTCCTCGTAGCTCGCCCCCCTCAGGGGCCGACCGGGCCCGCGGGTCCTCCGGTACAGAACATCCGCGTCCTCCCACAAGAAAACGGTCGGAACCTCCATGAGCAGGGCCCGGTTGCGTGGGTCTACGACCACGCCGCCGCCGCAAGCGACAACCCTCTTTTTAGGCCCGGCGAGGGCGTCGAGGAGTTCCCAGCGCTCCAGGTCCCGGAAGTGGGGCTCGCCCAAAAGGTCGAAGATCTCCGGGATAGAGAGGCTCGCCCTCTCGGCCACAGCGCGGTCGAGGTCCAAGAACCCCCAACCCAGATCCTCGGCTACGATACGCCCCACGGTGCTTTTGCCGCTTCCCATGTATCCGACGATGGCCAACGGCCCCTCCAAGTCGGTCAGGGCCGCGCCTCTTGGCCCCGAGCAGCATTTCGGGCGGCGTTTTTGAGGCGTGTATGGTAGGAGTCGTAAGAGGCCCGGATGTCGGTCATATTGTCGGCGCCGAACTTCTCCAAGAACGCCTCGGCCAAGACGACGGCGACCATCGCCTCGGCGATCACCGCAGCGGCGGGTACGGCGGAGGTATCTGCTCGCTCCCTAAAGGCACGCGAAGGCTCGTAGGTCGCGAGGTCCACGGTGCGTAGAGCCTTGGCGATCGTGGAGATCGGCTTCATCGCCGCCGCGACTACCACGGGCTCGCCGTTGGTCATGCCACCCTCGAGGCCGCCGAGGCGATTGCTGGTACGCGCGAGACGGCCGTCTTCCAGGACTATCTCGTCTTGTACCTCGCTCGAGCGGCGGCTCGCTACCCCGAAGCCCATTCCGATCTCAACGCCCTTGATGGCGTTTATGGACATTACTGCGTGGGCGAGCTTCGCATCGAGCTTATCGCGCCAATCTACGTAGGACCCCAGCCCCGGCGGGCAACCTTCGGCCACCACGACGAACTCACCACCCAAGGCGTCCCGGGCGTAGCGAGCCGCGTCAATCTCCGCCTTCATCCTCTCGGTCGCCTCTTCGTCCGGACAACGCACCTCCGACTCGTCGGCCTTTAGCGCTAAAAGCGTAGCCCGCTCCTTGTCGCAAGACGCGGCACCGATTCGGTACACCGCGCTGTTTATAGTTATGCCGAACTCTTCGAGGAACTTGCGAGCAACGCCCCCGGCGGCGACACGGGCGGTGGTCTCGCGAGCGCTGGAGCGTTCGAGGACGTTCCGAAGATC
>JALZFK010000217.1 GCA_030861585.1 Actinomycetota bacterium
ATAAGGAGGTCCGGGTCGACCTTCTGGATGGCCTCGATGATGGCGCGCGAGATCTCCTCGTCACGGGCGGCGCGCATGTAGAGGGAGGCGTGGGGCTTTACGTGCTGGACCTCCATGTCGAAGTAGCGGGCGAACTCGCGTAGAGCGCCGAGCTGGTAGATCAACTCGTCGTGGATTTCGTCGGGAGAGACGTCCATATCCCTCCTGCCAAAGCCCACTAGGTCCCTGTAGCCGTTGTGGATGCCGATCGCGACACCGTGCTCTTTGGCTAAAGCGACGGTCTTGCGCATGATGTGCGGGTCACCGGCATGGAAGCCACCTGCCACGTTGGCGGAGGAGAGGTACTGCATCAGCTCCTCGTCCTCGCCCATGGGCCACATGCCGAAGCTTTCCCCCATGTCACTGTTGAAGTCTATCTGCACCTTTTGTTCGCACCTACCTCTCAGATCGCGCCTAACTTAGGGATTGCCGGATCTCCTCCATCTGCTGCCGTCTCTGCTTGCGGGCGTCGAGGGCCTCTTCAAGATCCACCGAGCGGAACCTGGTCTTGTCGTTGGTCTTCGTCTGGGCCAGCTTGTCGCGGTCCACGCTTATGACGGTGCCTATGGTGGCGTAGCCACCGCCGGTGACGGCGTCGTTCATCAGAATGATGGGCTCGACCCCGCCGGGCACTTGTATGGATCCGACCGGGTAACCGAAGTCCACCACGTTAGCCTGCTCGGCCCCCGCTCCCGCCGGCTGCTCCCGTTCGACGAACTCGAGCTCGCCGCCCGTGTAGCGGTAGCCGACCCGGTCCGCATCCGGAGTCACGGTCCACTCGGTGTTGAGGAACTCTTCCATGCCTTCTTCGGTAATGCGGTAGCTGGCGAGGCCGATGATCACGCGCAACTCCGTCTCTGTGGGGTAGGTGGGGATCTGCCCCCCGTCTAGGGCCATGCCCGCCCGCCCCTCGGCGCCGTCGCGGGCCTCCCCGATCTTCAGCTCGTCGCCCTCCTGGAGTGCCCGGCCTTCGTGCCCGCCGAGCCCGATAAGGGTATAAGTCGAGCGACTGCCCAAGAATGTAGGTACGTCTATCCCTCCAGCCACAGCCAGGTAGGATCGAGCGCCGCTCTTAAGGTACTCGAAGGAGAGCACGTCGCCGGCCTCCACATTGAGCGTCTCCCAGGTCGCCGCTGCCTCGTCATTTATCTTCGGCGGCATCTCTGCGCCAGTTATGGCGATTACGGCATCCTCAGTGAACTCCAGCCTAGGGCCCCAGTACGTGATCTCCAGCCCCGCAGCGCCCTCCTCGTTGCCCACCAAGTAGTTCCCGACCTGGTACGAGAAGACGTCCATCGCCCCCGACGGTGGCATCCCGATGTCGTACTTACCGAAGCGACCCGTGTCCTGCACCGTGGTCAAGAGGCCGGGCTGTTCGACCTTAATCGACATAGAGCCCCTCCAGGATCTCCTCGTTGTAGCCTTTAGGATCCTCTAGGGAACGGTCGGGGTGGAAGGTAAATTCCTTCTTACGGTACTCGAAGGTCCCGTCCTCGACCTCGGAGCGGATCCGGTCGAACTCGTCCTGGTCTATGCGGCGGAAGTTAAAGATATCGCCGGGCTTGGGGAAGACTATCGACTCCTCAAAGTCCTTTAAACGCTGTTGGACGTCAAGGACCGGTGCCGGGGCCATGCCGAAGAGCTGGTAGCCGCCCGCTCCCGCCACCGGATAGATGACCGCGAAGCCGCCGCCGAAGCCGAATGCTCGCTCGGGGGTGTAAGTACGTGGCGAGACGTACTTGGGTACCTCTATCTGCTCCTCCGGTGGAACCAACTGGTAGCACCAAGGCAGCCCCGGCACGAAGCCCACCATGGTCACCAGCCATGGAGCGCCCAAAAGGGCGGCTATAAAATCCTCCTTCGAGTCGAAGCCGTTAATGCGCGTTGCAAACTCCAGGTCGGTGGAGTCCGGGTCCTGGTGGTGTGCCCGAAAGTTCATCAAGGTCTCGTGGGTCCACGGGTCCTCCATCATCACCGGCACGTCTACGACGCGGGTAGGAAGCTCGAAGCCCTCGGCGTCGCCGACCTCTTCGTCGATCTCTTTGAGACGAGTGATAAGTTCGTCCGGGTGCAGCTCGTCGGGGTTAATGCGGATCATGTAAGAGGCGTTCGACGGGCAGATGTCTAAAACACCCTGGATATTCTCCTCCCGGAGTTTGTTCGTGATCGCCATCGCCCGGAAGTTGACCTTCAAGCTCATCGCCTCAGAGAGCTCGGCGAAGACATACTCGTCTCCGCCGTAGCTGTACCTTGCCTGAGGTAGCTCAGTCTCGACGTTGCTCATATCTGTTTGCACCCCGCCTTCCCTTGATACTGTCCAGAATACTACTAAGGGCGAAAATCTCGGTCAACGAGATATTAGCCATCAGTAGATTGGGCCAGGCGCGATCCGGTATACAGGAGTTATTATGATCATGTGTCGCGTGGGGATCGAGGACAAGTACGGGAGGATGAAGGGCTTTGTTGAAGAAGGTTTTGGTCGCCAACCGCGGTGAGGTTGCCGTACGTGTAATACGGGCCTGCCGGGAGCTGGAGATACCGTCGGTGGCCGTCTACTCCGACGCTGATGAGGAGGCCCTACACGTACGTCTCGCCGACGAGGCCGTGCACGTTGGTCCATCGAAGGCCCAGAAGAGTTATATGAACATCGAGGCCCTCATCGAAGTCGCCAAGGACAAAGAGGCAGACGCGGTGCATCCCGGTTACGGGTTCCTCGCGGAGAACGCCGGTTTCGCCGCAGCCTGCCAGGAGGCGAATTTGATCTTCGTCGGGCCGTCCGCGGAAACGATGGAGAAGGTAGGCGACAAGTCCGCGGCCCGAAGGCTCGCCAAGGAGGCCGACGTACCGGTGGTACCTGGCACGGAGGGTAACGTGGCCCCTGAGGAGGCGCTGGAGAAGGCTGTCGAGATAGGGTACCCCATTATGGTTAAGGCAGCGGCCGGTGGGGGCGGTATGGGTATCCGCGTCGTCGAGGACGAGGAAGGTCTCGAAGAGGCCGTCAACGAGGCCGGTCAGCAGGCCGAGGCGGCGTTTGGGGAGGGCTCTATCTACCTAGAGAAGTTCTTGGAGAGGCCACGCCACGTGGAGGTGCAGGTGGTGGGCGACGGCAAGG
>JALZFK010000297.1 GCA_030861585.1 Actinomycetota bacterium
GACGGTTCGCACGCGATGAGCCACCAGTTCACCGCGGAGCAGGTCAGGGACGTGGCGCGGGCCTTAGACGAAGCCGGGGTCCCGGTGATCGAATGCAACCACGGGGACGGTCTTGCGGGCTCCTCCATCCAGTACGGCTTCTCCAAAGTTCCGGAGATGGACTTGATCTCGGAGGCCGTCGAGGTGTGCGAGCAGGCCAGGATCGCGGCGCTCCTCCTCCCCGGGGTCGGCACCGTCGAGCAGCTCAAGGAGGCGGTCGAGCGCGGGATCGGGGTCTTGCGCATCGCCACCCACTGCACCGAGGCTGACATCTCCCAGGAGCACTTCCAGATGGCCAAGGAGATGGGCCTGGAAGCGGTGGGCTTTCTGATGATGGCCCACATGAGGGGGCCGGACGCTTTGGTGGAACAGGCAAAGCTGATGGAGTCCTACGGGGCGGACTGCGTCTACATCGTGGACTCGGCAGGTGCCATGCTGCCCAAGGACGCCAAAGAGAGGGTAGAGGCCATGAAGGAGGGCCTCGAATGCCAGGTGGGGTTCCACGCCCACGACAACCTCGGCGTAGGCGTAGGCAACAGCCTTGCGGCCGTAGAAGCCAGCGTCGACCAGCTGGACGGGTCCTTGCGGGGCTTGGGGGCGGGGGCGGGCAACGCCCCAACCGAGCTCTTGGCTGCGGTCCTGGACAAGATGGGGGTGGAGACGGGCTTAGACGTCTTCAAGCTGATGGACGCCGCCGAGTACACGATAGCCCCGATCATGCCCTTCGAGCCGATGCCCGACCGCGACTCCATCGCGATCGGCTACGCGGGCGTTTACTCCACGTTCCTGTTGCACGCCAAGCACGCCGCCCAGAGGTACGACATAGACGTTCGTGAGATCATGATGGAGCTAGGGCGCAGGGAAGCCGTCGCGGGCCAGGAGGACTGGGTCATAGACGTGGCGCTCGACGTGGCCAAAGAGAAAGGCGCGGTCTAACGGTGCGGGCGTAGCCCGCCGAGGTTCAAGGAGGGAAGCATGACTGAGACCATGGAGACCAACGTCACTACCGGGTCTTACCAGACCCACCTCAACCGCTCGGGGGAGGGCAACGAAGAGGCCATCCTCTTCCTGCAAGGCTCCGGACCGGGCGCCACCGCGTGGTCCAACTGGCAGTTCGCCCTGCCCGCCCTTGGCGAGTCCTACGACTGTTTGGCGCCAGACCTCATCGGTTACGGCAACAGCGACCACCCCGACGACCCGCCGCAGGGTGTGACGCCCTGGCTCGAGATATGGGTAAACCAGCAGATCGAGCTGCTGGACAACATCGGCCTGGAAAAGGCCCACCTGGTAGGCAACTCGATGGGTGGGGCCCTGGCCCTTCACCTGCTCCACCGCCACCCCGAACGCGTCGACCGCGTTGTCCTCATGGGTACCATGGGTCCCCCGCACCAAATCACCGACTGGCTGGACCAGCTCTGGGGCTTCTACGACGACCCCTCAGAGGAGCGGATGGCCGAGGCGATCTCCTGGTTCGTCTACGACCCGGACGCCGTGGGCGGGGATCTTGAGGCCATCGCCGAGGAGCGCTACCCGGCAGCGATGGACGAGAACGTGCGGCGTAGCTTCTCGGCCATGTTCCCGCCGCCCCGCCAGAAGCACGTAGACGATCTGGTGCTGCCCGACCTGGCGTTCCAGCGCATGGATCACCCGATACTTCTGGTACACGGCCGCGACGACGGGATCATACCCTTAGAGACCAGCCTATATCTGCTAGAGCGGCTGCCCAACGTGCAGATGCACGTCTTTGGCCAGGCCCGGCACTGGACCATGATCGAGCACGCCGCCGCCTTTAACCAACTGGTGGAGGACTTCTTGAGCGGCGGAAAAGTATAGGTAGGCGTCCACGGCCCGAACCTCGGACGGCTTTCGATCGACGTGATCGGGTTCGAAGCCCGGCGGCTGTATGGGAGGCGGTAGGCGAGTGGATCTGAGCGACAACGAAAACACCCTGCTTACGCATATCCGGCAAGCCAGGGAGAACCACGAAACTATGTCTCCTAAGGCCGAAGAGCTAGGGGTAAGCATCGAAGGCGCCTACGAGGTTCAGGCCGCCCTGAGGGAAGGCCGAGAAGTGGTCGGATACAAGATGGGTTTGATCGCCCCCGCCAAACAGGCCCAGATGGGCCTCGACTCTCCCACCTACGGCCAGGTCTATCCCGACATGATCCTGGCGAGCCCCGTACGGCTAGGTTCGTTCCTCCAACCTCGGCTCGAGCCGGAGCTGGCCGTGGTGCTCGGCGAAGACGTGTCGCCGGAAGCTTCGCCGGGCGCCATCCACTCGTCTATAGGTGGGATCTTCTTGGCGATAGACTTCTTGAGCAGCGTATGGGAGGGCTACGAGTTCGCCGCCGCCGACGTGGTGGCCGACAACGTCTCCGGCGGAGGGTTCTTGTTAGGAGAGCGGTTGCTGATCGAACCTTTAGAAGGCAACCTGCGCCTATACCGCAACGGAGGGCTGCTCACCGAAGGACCCGTGGGGGACACGGGCAACATAGGCGAAAGGTTGCTCTGGCTGTCGGAGGCCGTCGGCGGGCTCGAAGCCGGGCAAACTATCTTCTTGGGTTCGCCCGCCGTCGCCGCGGAAGCTGGGCCGGGCACGATCGAGCTGCACGGTCCCCGCGGCAGCGTACTGGTCGCGGACCTGCAAGACTAGGAGGTCGCGAAAGCATGTCTGAGCAATCAGCAGGTACGGCGGTAGACACCGATGCCCTCGCCCGCCGGTTAGACGAAGCCTGGGAGAACCGCGAGCCCATCGCGCCCTTGAGCGAGAGCGACGGCCTCGAAGACGTGGATCGGGCCTACGAGATACAAACCACCTGGAGCGAGATGCGCATTAGCCGGGGCGAGCGGATCATCGGACGCAAGATCGGGCTGACCAGCTTCGCGATGCAAGAGCAGCTCGGCGTCAGCGAGCCCGACTACGGCAGCCTGTGGGACTCCCGCTACTTCCCAGCCCAAGGCGGCCGGGCGGAGATACCATCCGAACCCCTTCTGCAACCCTTTTTAGAGGGAGAACTGGCCTTCCTCATAGGGAGGCCGCTCGCGGGGCCCGGCGTGACCCTGCAAAAAGCGCTGGCGGTGACCGAGGCCCTGGCCGTGGCGGTTGAGGTGGTAGACAGCCGCATCGAAGACTGGAACATTAAGCTGCCCGACACCATAGCCGACAACGCTTCCTACGGCGCGTTCACCACGGGTCCTTGGAGCCGCTCCTTGAGGGAGGCCGACCTGCGCACGTTGGGGATGCTGATCAACCAGAGCGGCTCCAGGGTGGCCGAAGGTATGGGCTCCGCTTCTTTAGGTCACCCCGCCGAGGCCGTGGCTTGGCTGGCCAACAAGCTGGCCTCGTTTGGGACTAGCCTGCAACCCGGAGACATCGTGCTCTCCGGTTCTTTGGGCAACGCG
>JALZFK010000335.1 GCA_030861585.1 Actinomycetota bacterium
GTTCAACAGGCCTACGAAGTCCTATCGAACGAGAAGAAGCGCCAGGAGTACGACAAGCGGTTCCATACCTCCTCTAAGGGAAGTTCGGGTAGGCCACGAGCAAGAGGAGCAGGTGTAAAGACCAAAGGGGAGCCCACCTCTACTGTAACCCTTTCCGACCTGCTGGACAAACTGAAGGATACTTTCAAGGATGCCCGGGCCGGTAGATACTCGGCGACGGACGAGGACGTGTCGGGTCCGATAGCGTTTGGAGCGAGCAAAAACCCACGAGAGAAGAAAGTGAAGGGCCCGAAGGCGCAGAGAAAAGAGAAAAGGGTGAAAGGCCCGAGTACCCGGAGGGAAAGGAAGAGTGATTAACATGGCAGCTTCCCAGAGGATAGTCAAACCGCAGCGTTTGCAGCGAGCCGAGTTTGGACCCGAACCAGGAGCAACAGACCCAGAGTCAGTTGTCGTGCGCTTGAGCTCGTACTACCAGGTCTGCTTACTAGACCTGTGTGCGCAGTTCTGCACTCCTCCGAAAGCGGTTGTACGCCAGAGCTAACGGAAAGATAAAGGGGAAGAAGAACATGGAACTCAACAGGTTTTCTCAGAACGCGCGGGAAGCCATAGACGTCGCACAGGCCGCCGTGCGCAGAGGCCAAGGAAACCAACTCGGTACCGAACACCTCTTGCTGGGACTACTCGCGCAAAGAGAGGGCGTGGTGCACAGGGTTTTCGGCGAGCTCGGCCTAGACCTCGGGCTGGCAAGGACGAAGACCAACGACGCCGTCCAGCGCAACGAGCTATCTCGGGGGCGCACAGCGGTAGAGAAAATTAATCTTACTCCCCGAGCCAAACGGGCCCTGGAGCTCGCCGTCGAGGAATCCGAGAAGCTCGGAGACGCCTACGTGGGCGACCAACATCTCTTGTTAGGGCTCATCAAGGAAGACGAAGGGTCGGCATCGATGATACTTAGAGAGGCCGGGCTGACCGAGGATAAGGTACGAAGCGCCTTGGGCAAGCTTCGGGGGAGCGGGGCTTCCCCCGGGGCCGATCCCGAGAGCATGCTCGCCAGGCACGGCCGGGATATCACCCAGCTCGCCCGGGACGGCAAACTCGACCCCGTCGTCGGGCGTGACGAGGAGATAAAGCGCGTGATCCAAATCCTCGCCCGCCGAACCAAGAATAACCCGGTCCTGATCGGGGAACCCGGCGTTGGGAAAACGGCTATCGCCGAGGGGCTGGCCGAAAGGATGGTAAAAGGCAACGTACCGGAGGTCTTGTGCGACCAGCGCGTCGTAGCCCTAGACATGGGCTCGCTCGTGGCCGGGACGAAGCTCCGGGGCGAGTTCGAGGAACGCCTCAAGGGCGTCATAGACGAGGTCGAGGGCTCCGAGGGCAAGGTCGTCCTCTTCATCGACGAACTGCACAACATAGCCGGTGCCGGTTCCGCCGAGGGGGCGATGGACGCCGGGGATATCCTCAAACCCGCGCTGGCCCGGGGCGAGATGCAGGTCGTCGGGGCGACGACTATTGACGAGTACCGCAAACTCATAGAGCCCGATGCGGCTCTAGAACGTCGCTTCCAGCCCATCGTGGTCGACGAGCCCACAGAAGAGGAGACGGTGGAGATTCTCCGGGGCTTGAGGGACAAGTACGAGGCCCACCACCGGGTCGAGATAAAGGACGAAGCGCTCGAGGCCGCCGCCGGGCTGGCTCACCGCTATATAGCCGACCGATTCCTGCCGGACAAGGCCATAGACCTTTTGGACGAGGCCGCCAGCCAGGTACGCATCGAAACTACCATGATGCCCGACGAGTTGCGGAGGCTCGAGATGCGGTTGCAAGAGCTCGCCCGGGAGGGTGCCGCGGCCGTTCAAGAAAGGGACTACGAGCACGCCGCCCAGCTGCGGGACGAGGCAGACGAAGTTCAAGCCCACTACCTGGAGGCCAAGGACCGTTGGGTGCGGGAGAGCGGAGTCAAAGACGCTACCGTGGGGCGGGAGGAGATAGCCCGGGTGGTGAGCGCCTGGACCGGTATCCCGGTAACGAAGATGCTCAAGGACGAGGCCGAACGGCTCCTCTCCATAGAAGGTTCATTGCACGAACGAGTCATCGGGCAGGACGCCGCGGTTACGGCGGTTTCGGATGCCGTCTGGCGGGCTCGGGCTGGCATCAAAGACCCGAACCGCCCGATCGGTAGCTTCATCTTCCTCGGCCCTACGGGGGTGGGAAAAACCGAGCTGGCCCGTGCTCTGGCTGAGTACCTCTTCGACGACGAAGATGCCATCATCCGGCTCGACATGTCCGAGTACATGGAGCGGCATGCAGCCAGTCGTCTGGTAGGCTCCCCACCGGGTTACGTGGGATACGAGGAGGGTGGCCAACTCACCGAAGCCTTGCGGCGGCGTCCGTACTCCGTCGTGCTCTTGGACGAGATAGAGAAGGCCCACCACGACGTTTTCAACATGCTGCTACAAATTCTCGAGGACGGGCGCCTGACGGACAACAAGGGCCGGACGGTCTCCTTCCGAAACGCCGTTATAATCATGACCAGCAACGTCGGCGCGGAGCTCATCCCCGGCTCTCAAGAGATGCGAGACCGCTACGAGGAGGTTCACGCCCTCCTGATGCGAGAGCTGAGCAAGGTCTTCCGACCCGAGTTCCTAAACCGGGTGGACGAGGTGATCGTCTTCCACGCCCTGGGAGACGACGAGCTCGTACGGATAGCCGACCTCCTCCTCGATCGGGTTCACCGGCTGGCCGTTGCTCAAGGCATAACCCTCGAAATCTCCGAGGCTGTAAAACGCCGCGTCGCGCACGAAGGGTCCGATTCCAACTTTGGAGCTCGACCCCTGCGCCGGGCGATTCAGAAGCTCATAGAAACGCCCATCAGCAGGGAGATTATCTCCGGAAAGTTCGGTCCCGGAGACACGGTACGGGTAGATCTCGATCCCAACGGAGAGTTGACCTTTGCCCTCGCCGAACCCGTGCAGAGGTAGACTCGAGGCCATCGGCTCGACTTTGGCCAACAAGGCGTGATAACTCAGCTACGAGAATCCTTATAGGGTTAACGGTGCTTTCCATGGCCATAGTATCTCTGGCACTCAACCTTTCGCGGAGATTGTCTTAGTATACAAGCCGAGAAACTAAAAAGAGACGAACAGTACCCTTGTCAAAGGGTAAGGGCTTCTACGGTTCGCATCAGGCTCAACGCCTCTCCAGAAAGTCGCAGTTGTGCAGTATCGCTATCTCTGGGCCTGAGGGGCTCTCTTGTCCAGGAGTCTCTTGGCCGCGTAGTTCACCCCCCACAGGACGAGCCCGACTAGCAGCAGCGCCCCCGCCCGTAACCAGGTGTCCCACTGTTGTTGGGTCAGAAGAGCTAAACACACCACTATTCCGAGGATAGGGAATATGGTCGGGGTGCGGAAGTG
>JALZFK010000345.1 GCA_030861585.1 Actinomycetota bacterium
CCGCCGGGGCGGTGACGATGACCGCGAAGCCGTGGGGCACGAATGGGTGGTCGGGGTACCCGGTAGACCGGAAGGCGTGCTTGAGGCTGGCTATCGGGTAAGCGCAGGCATGTGGTATGGCCGTACCGGCAGAGCCGAATCCGATCCCGGCGATCGAGGCGGCAAGCATCATATTCCCGCGGGCCCGCGTATCGTCGCTGTCGGCAACCGCACGCCTTAGGTACAGACCGCCGTACTCTAGGGCTTTGGTCGCCCAAAGGTTCGACACCGGATTGGACCCTTGGAAGTGCGGGCGCTCTGCCGGGGTCTCGGGGGCCGGACGGGAGTTATAGAGCCGAGCGGTGAAGGACTCGGCGGCGTGGCAGATCACGTCTAGCCCACAAGCTGCGGTCACGTCGGGCGGCATGGAACGCGCGAGCAGGGGGTCCACTATCCCGTGATCCGGCCGCAGGAAGGGATGGGATACGGCCGCCTTGGTCTTTAACTCGGGGAGGTCGAGGACGGCGATCCCGGTCGCCTCGGAACCGGTCCCAGCCGTGGTCGGTATCGCCAGTAGCGGCTTGAGGGCGGACGGTGGCTTGCGTCCGCTGCCCACAGGCGGGAAGATGTAGTCCCTCACGGGAGCGGGGTGTGTGGCGACGAGGTCCGCGACCTTGGCCGTGTCCAGGCTCGATCCCCCGCCGACGCCGACGAATCCGTCAAACCCTCCGTCCATCGCGAAATCCGTGGCTTCCTGGAAGGATCCTAGGGTAGGTTCAACGCATACGCGATCGAAGACTTCGCATTCGATGCCTTCCGCCTCTATGATCTCCCGAATCTTTTCCGTTATCCCGACGCGGATTACACCGGGATCCGAGACGAGCATCACGCGCCTAGCGCCGAGCCGCTTCATCTCCCACCCAGCCTCTTCGGAGGCCCCGGGACCAAACGTTATCGAGGTGGATTCTAGCCTGAAGGCCCTCTCGCGCTCCGAGGCCCGGCGTTCTGGCACCGACGAATTCTCTCTTCCGCGAGATACCATTCCCTTGACCTTAGCTCTCTGCGGCCATCTGGGGTTCTTTTACCGCGGAGGGCGTCCGGATTATGTCTCTGTGGTACGTCTCCGGGGAGAAGTAAGCCGCTGTCAGGCTTATGAGAGTTACTACGATCATGTACCCAACGAACAACCACGGTTCTCCCCCCGCGTACCCGAGCAGCGCGGTTGCGATGGTCGGCGTAAGTCCGCTCGCGAGTATCCCGGAAAATTGGTAGACGGCCCCGATACCCGTGTAACGCACTCGGGTGTCAAACAGCTCGGACCAGAAGGCCGCCAAGGGAGCGTATATCGCGGGGTAGATAAGGCCGAGCGCCACTACGATGCTCAACCAGAGCAAGATCGGCTGCCGGGTATTGATCAGTAAGAAAGAAGGGAAGGCGAACAGCCCGAAGAGCGCTACGCCCGCGCCGTATATCACCCGGCGGCCGAAGCGGTCGGAGAGCAACCCGTAAACCGGAACGAGCACAACTCCGAAAGCAGAAGCCACCGCAACCCCGATCAGGACCGTGGTCCTCGCCAGCTCCAGCTGGCTGGTAGCGTACGAAATTACGAACACGCCGTAAGCGTTGAACACCAAGCCTTCGATCCAGCGCGTACCCATGCCCAAGAGCAACTCCTTCGGCTGGGCGCGTAGCAGTTCCATGAAAGGCACCTGGGCCTCTTCCTGGGCTTCCCGAAGGCGCGTAAAAGCTGGGGTTTCTAGGATCTGTAGCCGAATATACAATCCTATGGCGACCAGGACGATGCTTGCCAAGAACACCGCTCGCCAGCCCCAGGCGAAGAACTGCTCGTCGGGTAGCAGCGAGATCAGCCCGAAAGCCCCCGTACCTAGCAGAAGACCCGCCGGAACCCCAACCTGGGGCCAGCTCCCGTAGAAACCGCGTCTGCCTTCGGGCGCATACTCCACCGCCATAAGCACCGCTCCGCCGTACTCTCCACCGATGCCTATGCCCTGCGCGATACGCAATACGACCAGCAGGATCGGCGCCCAGATCCCGATGCTGCTATACGTGGGCAAGAGGCCTATCAAGAAGGTCGCAGCTCCCACCATGAACAACGTAAGTATAAGCATGGTTTTGCGGCCGATCCTGTCCCCGTAATGGCCGAAGATAACGCTGCCAACGGGCCGGGCCACGAAACCTACGGCAAATGTCAGGTAAGCGACCAGGGTTCCGGTGATCGGGTCCAGGCTGGTAAAGAACAGCTGATTAAAGATCAGCCCGGCTGCTGTCCCGAAGATGAAGAAGTCGTACCACTCGATGGTGGCGCCTATTGCGCTCGCCAGCGCTACTTTGCCGGGGGAGACCTCCTGACCTACGCTCTCTCCGCCGAGTTTCTCCACGTGCCTCCCCTTCCCATTCGAAGTATTCCTCGACATCCGCTAGGCCCAGCTACCCGCGCCAGTTCGGCCACGTCGTCTCTTTTCTCCAAACTTCTAAAATACGAAACACTTCGAGCTGGTTTTCACACCTTGCTGAGCAGCGATGGTACCAGAGACGCTCGCTTGAGAGGGCGGTCGCCGGCTGACCTCGGATGACGTTTCTCTGACTTCTCTTCGACCTTGCGCTCGTGCGCCGGATCACGACCTCTCGACGTGAGCGTCACGGGCGGCGCCGAGGCCCGTAATCAGGAGGCACACGGCGACCGCGAACAGCAGCGCCAGCGGGAGGCTCCACGCGTGCGTCGCGTCGCGCAGGACGCCGAAGAGAAACGGCCCGACCGCGGCCAGTAAGTAGCCCACGGACTGGGCCATGCCCGAAAGGGTGGCGGCGTGCTCGGAGTCGGGGGCGCGCAGCGCAAAGAACGTTAGCGCAAGGCTGAAGCACGCCCCCTGGCCGAGCCCCAAAAGCACCACCCAAAGGGCGCTTACGGTATCGGCGGCAACCAACAAGCCCAGGGCACCGGACCCGGCCAACGTCACGGCCGCCACGACTACGCCGTGTTGAGAAGGCCTCCTACCGGCGAGCACTGGGGCGAGAAACATGGATGCTATACCCACCGCCTGCGCGAGCGCGAGCATCCACCCCGCTCGGGACGCGTCCATCCCTGCCTCCTCCTGGAGAATCTCCGGGAGCCACGTCAGCGTCACGTAGTACCCCAGTGACTGCAATCCCATGAACAGTGTGACCTGCCAGGCGAGGGCCGAGCGCCACAAGTCGCCAACACCATGGGAGGCTTGAGCGTAGTCGTTCGCGCCGCGACCGCCCCGGATCTGGGGAAGCCATGCGAGGACGGCGACGAGGGCGGGGAGAGCCCACAGGGCCAAAGACACCTGCCAACCGACGCCAACTTGATCCGCGATCGGGAAGCTCGCGCCGGCCGCGATCGCGGCGCTGACGGCCAATGCGGTGGAGTACGTGCTAGTCATGAGGCCGGCCCGTTCGGGGAATTCGCGTTTGACCAAGCTAGGCAAGAGTACGTTGCCCACCGCGATCGCCGCTCCCAGGATGACGGTGCCCAAGAACAGCGCCGCCACCGTCCCCGCCGAGCGGAGCAGGATGCCTGCCGCGAGCACGAGCATGCTCGCCAGCAGCACGCTTTCCATGCCGAAACGACCAGCCAAGCGCGGTGCGATCGGCGAGAGCAGGCCGAAGACCAACAGCGGCAGTGCCGTGAGCAAGCCCGCAACCCCATTGGATATACCGGTGTCTGCCCGGATCTCACCGATCAAGGGTGACAGGGCCGTGAACGCCGGGCGCAAGTTGGCCGCCAGGAGCACGATCCCCAACACGAGCAGCACTCTCCAGACACGTGAGGAACCACGGTGGCCGTTGTGCTCGGTCGCCGCCGGAGCCTTCTTCGTCATGCTGCACCTTCCTGGAGCGGCGTTACGATCATTACGGGCTGGTAGTCGCCGGACATCCTCGTGAGGTTCTGGACAAAGTTTGCGAGACGTTTTTGCGCCATGGCCGAACTGTACCTAAGGGAGAGGGAAGAGGCCAGGAGTGTCCTTGCACCCTTAGGGAAAGAGGTTGCAGCGGAAAGAGTACGGGACGTTTGAAATGCGGCGGTCGCTCCGCCGCAGACCTATCTCGATAGCCCTTTGGGGGCTCTAAAAGTGGACGCGTATCTTGAACCGGCTTCCTAGGAACGCCGAACATGCCGCCGCGTTAAGGGAAGGGGCCGCAGCGGAAAGAATTGGCCTACTTGTATAAGCCTTCTGGTTTCTTGGAGAGGGTGTACATCGTCTCCTCGTCCTGCCGATGGTAGGCCTCGTGCAGCA
>JALZFK010000391.1 GCA_030861585.1 Actinomycetota bacterium
CTTTGGCTCCCCTTCGAAGAGGGCGACGTCGCCGACGAGCGAGAGCACCTCTACCTGCTCGTCGACGGGAATTTTCTTGTACTCCTTTTTCTCCATGTCGAAGTAGCCGAGCGTAGCGTCGCTAAACGCACCTATAGCGGTAAAGCTGGCGGCATCCAAGTGGTTCTCCTTCGCGAAGTTTGTCAGCTCCGCCACGACCTCGTCGCCCGGCTCGAACGCTAGTGCCCACGTCTTCTCTCCCTGCTCGTAGATCAACTTTGACTTCATCCGGACCTCCTCTTCCATCTCCATGCCAAGGCGCTGCCCACGGCCGTCACGCTTGCGGCCGCAGCTGCCGCTTTGACAGCCGACTTGTGGCCGCTGTCCAGCGCCACGTCTGGGTAGTCGCGCTCGGGGTAATCACCTGCCGGACCGCTTCTGCCATGATCCATTGCCATTCGGATGACCTGTGCTGTGTGCAGTGCCCGTCGGTCGGTCGCGTGCTCTATCTGCGTCTTACAGCTGAAGCCGTCGGAGACGATCAGGGTATCCTTCGCAGCATCGCGCACCGTGGGTAAGAGCCGGTGCTCGCCGACCTTCATCGAGATATCGTAATGATCGTTCTCGAAACCGAAACTACCGGCCAGCCCACAGCAACCGGAGTCGAGGATCTCGAAGTCGAGGCCGAGGTTCGAGAGCAGCTTCTCTTCGTCGCTCATGCCCATGATCGCCTTGTGGTGGCAGTGCCCGTGCACGAGCGCCTTGCGCTCAAGCTTCGGCGGTTCGTAGTCCCCGGCCTCCTTTACAAGGAACTCGCTGAGCGTGAGGGTGTTCTGGCTCAGGCGTTTGGCGTCCTCGTCGTGGGGGAGCATGTTGGTAAGCTCGTCTCGGAAGACCGCCACACAGCTCGGCTCGACGCCCACCAACTTGATTCCCTCCCGGACGTAGGGGCTCAAGTCTTTCACGAGCCGCTCAAGGAAGCCCTTGGCCGTGTCTAGCATCCCGTAGTCGTAGAGCGGTCTACCGCAGCAGAGGGGCTGCTGGGGGATTATGACCCGGTAGCCGGCGTCTTCGAGCACCTCTACCGCTGCCTTTATCGGCTCGGGGTGTAGGTAGTTGTTGAAGGTATCCGGGAAGAGCACGACCGGTGGCCCGCTAAGGTTCATGGGGCCACGCTCTTTGAACCAAGCCTTGAAGGTCTGGTGCGCGAAGGGTGGCATCTCACGCTCGGTTGTAAGGCCACTGGCACGCTTGAGCAGGGTCCTTATTACGGGCGCGTGGGTGACGAGGTTCGCGACGCGCGGGGCGTGCTGGGCGAGGCGGGCGTGGAACATGATGAGGCCCATCGCGTAGGCATAGGTTGGCCTGAGCCTCCGCTTGTAGTACTTGGAGAGGAACTCGGCCTTGTACGTCGCCATGTCGACGTCCACCGGACAGTCGCCCTTGCACCCCTTGCACGAGAGGCACAGGTCCAAAGCGTCGAAGACCTTCCGGCTCCTGAAGCCGTCCTCTATGACCTTGCCCCTGAGCATCTCGTGCAGTATGCGAGCGCGCCCGCGCGTGGTGTGCTCCTCCTCCAGAGTCACCATGTAGCTCGGGCACATCGTGCCGCTCTCTACGTCCCGGCACTTACCGGCGCCGACGCAGCGGAGAGTCGCGTGGGCGAAGCTGCCGTGGTCTTGGGGGTAGGAGAAATAGGTCTCGGGCTCGCGTGGGTTGTACTCTTTGCCGAGCCTCAAATCCTCCGTCATGGGGTTCGCGTCTATGACTTTGCCGGGGTTCATCTTCCACTCGGAGTCCCAGATCGACTTGAACTCCCGGAAGGCCTGCATCAGCTCCTCGCCGTACATCTTCGGCAGGAGCTCTGCCCGCTGCTGACCGTCGCCGTGCTCGCCCGAGAGCGAGCCACCGTAGGAGATCACGAGGTCGGCAGCCTCCTCCATGAACGAGTGCCACTTCTTTATCCCCTCGGCTGTCTTCAGGTCGAAGTCCACGCGGCAGTGAATGCAGCCGTCGCCGAAGTGCCCGTAGAGGGAGGCGTGGTAGCCATACTTGTCGTAGAGGTCGCGCAGGTCGCGCAGGTAATCCCCGACGCGCCCGGGCGCAACTGCTGAGTCTTCCCAGCCGGGCCAGTGGTCCCCCTCCTGCGGGACGTAGGCCGTGGCCCCCAGGCCGTCCTCGCGTATGCCCCAGATCCTCTCGGTGGCATCCGCGGATTCGAAGAGTTCCATCGAGGGCGGGGCCTCCGCCTTTTTGAGCTCCTCCATTACCTTCTGGGCCTTTCCGTGAGCCTCCTCGGTCGTCTCGCCACCGAACTCGACGAGGAGCCACCCCTTGCCTTCGGGCAGCATCGGGATGTCGGAGGGGTGCATGCCCCGCAGCTGCATGTTCCGGATGAGCTCGTCGTCTATGCCCTCGAGCCCGACAGGACTGTGCTCCAGAATCTGCGGCACGTGGTCACCGGCCTCGTAGATCGTGGGGTAGCCGAGCATGAGCAGGGAGCGTGCCGGGGGGCTGTAGACCA
>JALZFK010000402.1 GCA_030861585.1 Actinomycetota bacterium
GGCGTGGATCGCGCGAAAAGCGATGGCCTGATCGCCTTCGTCTAACGCGAAGAAGCTGCGTCGAAAAGGCAAAATCTGCGCTTGCAAGTGTCTTAGAGCAACCAGCCTCTCCGGTGGTTATGGGGAATGCCGGTCGAGAAAAGATCACCCTCGGGAGGTTGCTCGGCAATCCTGGGGGTATGAACAGAAGGGGAAATAAGGGGTGCACGACAGGCATCTTTGGCCGTAGATGCTCGGGCTACGGCTCCGACCATCCAATGCTGGGACGGGCGGCTCGCCACGATCAACACCCCTGAATACAGCCGGTTTCTGCTGGAGTACCCGGTATTTGCTACTGGCTCGGGACGGCGAACCCAGGTGCCGAAGAACGGAGGTAACTTTAAGATTTGCGGTTGGTTTCGACGGGGCTGTTTGTAGTGAGCTGAAGCTAATGACTCGAATTGTTATCGACGCGCTCTACGAGCTCGAAGGCCAAGGACCCCTGTTCAAATTCACGTCGGGTCCGTCCCATGTGCCGTCTCCTCCACCAGCATGTCGACGACATCTTCGAGCCGTCCCGCCCGCTCGTACGCCTCGCGTTGCCTATTCGCGCCGTTACCGTGCTCCAGGGCCTCGCGCACGAGCGTGGAGACCTCCTCCCAATCTCCGGCCTCTTCGAGCGCCGGGCGCACGAAGGCGAGCAGCTTCTCGATCATCTCCCGCGCCGGAACGGCGCGCTCGGCTTCCACGTCCGCTAGTTCTGCATCCAGTCCGTAGCGCGAGGCGCGCCAGTGAGCGGCTCGCAAGAGCTCCGGGCGTGTTTTTGGGTACGACTCCGCGCGCTCGGCTTGTTCGTGACAGGTACGCACCAGCGCGCGGGCCAGCCCCGCCATCATTACAGCCTGGTCCACCCTAGTGCACACGTCCATGACCCGAAGCTCGATCGTCGGTTGCTCCTCCGAGAGCCGCACGTCCCAGTAGATCTTGGTGGGCTCCACCACGGTATCGGTTGCCACCAAGGCCTTCACCAAGGCCTCGTATTCGGCGAGCGATTCGAAGGGCGCTGGCGGCCCCGACGTCGGCAACCTGCCCCAGACCTGCGTGCGAAAGCTAGCGTAGCCGGTATCGGCGCCGAGCCAGAAGGGGGAGTTGGTCGAGAGGGCGAGCATCGGCGCGAGCCACACTCTCGCGCGGTTTATCACCTGAACCGCTGCTTCGCGGTCCTCGAGACCGACGTGCACGTGGAAGCCGAACGCGAGCAGCTCCTGGGTCAGCCGCTGGTAGTACTCCGCTATGTTCTCGTAGCGCTGTTTGGGGGTGATCGGCTGCGCTTGCCAATGCGAGAAAGGGTGCGTGCTGGCGGCAGCGATCCGGCCGCCCTCCTTCGCCGCCGCCTCCGCGACTTCGCCTCGCAACCTCAGGATCTCGGCGCGCACCTCCGCCAGCGTCCGACAGACGGGGGTCATGACCTCGATCTGCGGAGCCAATATCTCGGGCGCGACCTCCTCGCCCAGATCCTGCTGCGCCCGCCGCAGAACCCGCCCACCGCGGGCGCGCAGCTCACGAGTCTCGGGGTCCACGATCTGGTACTCCTCTTCGACCCCAAGGGTGTACTCTCCCGTCTGTGTCGTCATGCCGCTCGTCTCCTTCGGTGATGCTCTCGGCAGAAGGGCCACAAGCGGTCTCCTGCTCTTGCCCCTTAGGGGTCTTCGCCGCACGAAGGTTACCACCTCGGTTGCCTCCTCGGTAGACGCTACATTATGAGCCGTAGAGCTGCGTACGAGCGGATAGGGGGTTTAATTCTTTCCGGGGGCAGGAACAAGAGTCGAGAGCAACGCATCTACGAAAGGGGATTTTATGGCCCAAGAAAACGGCGGGAGCCCGAACCTCGTCAAGCTGGATGATTTCGAAGGCGAGCTTGAGGAGCACTGGCAGGACGCCCGAGGCCTCAAGGTCTTAGACAAGCACGGTAACGAGGTCGGCACCGTGGAGGACCTCTACATCTACGAGGATGCGCAGGCGGTGCACCTCCTCAAGGCCGAAATCGAAGGACGCCACTTTCTGATCCCGGTCGACGCGATTACCAACGTGGAAGACGAAGGGGTGAACGTGGAACAGGACAAGGGCGTAATCATGGAATCGCCGGAACACGATTCGGATGACGTGCCCAATCTCGAGGTCAGCCGCGCCGTCTACGCCCACTACGGCTACCCAGACCAACTCGTTTGGGGCGAAGGGTAGGCCGGAATCAAGACCGAGATTCCGTAGGCTCTGCTCCCCGGACCGGCTTTCGGTACGAGCTGTTTACGTAGCTATGAGCAGCGTAAATCCGCCACCTTGCTTGTCGGTAGGGTGCCGGGCCGAGCTCTGGAGTGGGAGTGACGCCGGAGCCCGGCGCGGGTGTAAATGGTAACACCCTATTGTAGGTGGTAACGCCCTATGGATCACAGATCCGGCGGGTTGCGCTAAAGACCAGCAGGCCCACGCCCGCGAGTGCGGCGAGTCTCATCAGAAAGAGGGTACTGGCCTCGTTCTCGACGATGCCGGAGGTGAACTGATCACTGGGCTGTGACCGGATTGTTCTCGTAATCGTCGGCCTAGGCATGGACGATGAGCGCGCTACCGTCTTCGTCGAGTAAGAAGTTCTCTTCTCTGTTGGCGAGCGTCACTTGGTAGGTCGTCTGGTGGCTGGCGGTCCCGTTCTCGTCCACGATTGTGTTTTCCAGATCGCCCGCGTGTGGCCCCTCGGGGTTGTCGAATCCGTGCCAGGTACTATAGGTGGGGGTGAAGCGAACGCCCGTGACCTCGGAATCGGCTTTATGATGCCTTCCGTGTCGTTTTGGTTGACCGGTGACCTAGCGGAGCTTTGGGTGAAGGCGCAATCGGCGTTTAGGGCTACCAGCAGTATCGCCGACATCCTCGCTTCTAGCATTCTCAGCTTCCTTGAAGCGTATCGGGCTTCGCGTTTAGGTTGCGGCTTAGAGCTGTGCCGCAACCCTCCACGGTTAACAACGCCGCCGGGATTCTATCGGAATGCACCGCTGGGGCTCTGCACTACTGTCTCCTTGTGCCGAGCCAGACGCATCTCGGAGTGTGGGACGACGCTTCGCAGGGTGCGGCTCACGCTCCTATACGGAGGGGCGGACCAGGCATTCGTTGCACCTGATCCGTATCAATGCTCGTGTCCGCTTGTCCAGAGGAACCGGGGTTGCCTCGTATCTGAGCTTCGCTTCCTCGACAAGCGCCCCTACGACCTCCTCTACCTTCGCCTTGCTTCCGGTCCGATGCAGGCTGCCCACGCTGCCGGGCCTAAAAGGGAGATCCAGGGCAGCGTAGACGCGTACGAGGATCCGGGCAAGCTCGGTCTCGCCCCCCACGAGCACGATCCCTCCCACGCTCATGGCTCGCCGCGTGAGGCGTTGGGCTATGCCGACGAGCTTCATGCCGTTCTCGAAGCTTCCTACCCGGATGCTGCGGTCTCCGGGACAGAACTCGTCTTTGACCTCGCCCACCTCGGCCACGTCGATTCCGAGCCGCAGGAAAGCCCCGAGCACCAGAGCGGCGGCCTCGTCGTACCTCTCGTTTATTCCCCTCTGCGCATCCTGGGAGGGGCAGATAACGGAGAAGCCGAGGGTGCCGGGTCCTGCGGCGGTCGCGCCCCCACCCGAGCCCCGAACGAGGACCGGGCATCCTTCCTCGTGCGCTTCTCGGACGGCCCTGTCGAACCCTCGCCGAAGCGTATCCTTCCTCGTCACCCCGACGTGGCGGGTGGAGGGCGTGATCGAGATGGTCGGGGGCCGCTCTCTAGCTGCTACCTGCTCGAAGAGGGTTCTTTGATACGCGTACGCCATCCCCGGGTCACGGAACCGATCCGGCGTCAGAAGCTCTACAGCAACTCCTAAGCCGTCTTGTTCGAAGCCGGTCGGGGTTGAACCAACATTTGAGAGAGTTTACCAGCGTGCGAACAGGCCAAGGTTCGAGGACTCACAAGTACTTCGCAACCGATCGTGATCCAATTCCAACCTGTGCAGGGAATAAGCGCTATCCGAAGACCGACCCGACGCTCACTCGTCCCCAAGGAGCGAAAGCCCTGCGGGCTGGAACCGGTGCTTTTGCTTTAGCACCGAGGACGGTGCGGCAATGAGTGCTGGTAGTTACGTCCGATGCCCACCTTGACGCGATGTTAACCCTCCGAAACCCGGATGGGCGGTACCTACCGTCGATGTCTAACCTTCCCGGAAGTCGAGGCTGCTAGGAGCACGAAAAGGCCGGGACTTACATCAACGACCGGGGCGGACCCCCGAAGGGATCCGCCCCGGTCGCGTTCGGTTGCTTCAGCTAGTGTTGTTACCTAACGAACCTGCGGACCAGCAGACCACCACCGACGAGCAGGGCACCGGCGCCCAGCGCCAGGAGCGCAGCGCTGCTGCTACCACCGGTCTTCGGCAGCTCCTTCTTCTCCTCCATCTTCGGAGGCGGCGGAGGCGGCGGAGGACCCGGTGGGGGCGGAGGCGGCGGCGGAGGCGGCGCCTTGGGCGGCGGAGGCGGCGGAGGCGGAGCCTTACACGGGGCCTGGGCGTAGATGTCGCCGGACGTAGCCTTGACGATCCCCTCGGGGCACTCGGCCTTGGCCTCGGTTCCGCCAGCCTTGGCGGTGGCCTTGCCCTTCTCGGACTTCGAGAAGACATCCTCGTCGATCTTGGCCTCGGTCGGCTGTGCCAAGGCGGGAGCGGCTGTAACCACCAGCAGCATCGCCAGCATAGCCACCAACAACGTCAACTTCTTCAACTCTTCTACCTCCTAACCTCAGGATTTACCATCATGCCCGGTATTCTTTCATCGACGTCCCCATATGTCAACGCCAGAGCGCGGTTTTTTTCTGTTTTTCTTAAAAAAACTTAATATTAGTAAGATGGTAGCAACATCGGAGCCGAAAGAGGGCGCTGGGTTGGGAGAACGTATGTACGAAAGAGGGAGGCGGACCCCCGAAAGGGGCCCGCCTCCTTGAGAGCACTAAGCTAACTGTGCTTGGTAGCCTTACCTACCCAACCTACGGACCAGCAGACCACCACCGACGAGCAGGGCACCGGAGCCCAGCGCCAGGAGCGCAGCGCTGCTGCTACCACCGGTCTTCGGCAGCTCCTTCTTCTCCTCCATCTTGGGCGGAGGCGGCGGAGCCGGGGCCGGAGGCGGCGGCATAACGGGCGGAGGCGGCGGCATCTTGGGCGGGCACGGGGCCTTGGCCGTGATGTCGCCTGACTGAGAGGCCGCCCCTTCGGGGCAAGGCTCGGCCTTGGCCTCGGTCCCGCCGGCCTTGGCGGTGGCCTTCCCCTTCTCGGCCTGAGAAAAGACGTCCTCGTTGATCTTGGCCTCGGTCGGCTGCCCGAAGGCGGCCGGGGCGGCGACCGCCAGCGCCACCAGCGCCATCGTCGCCGCCAGCATCATCAGCTTCCTCAATTCGTACCCCCTCCTAGTTAACGAAAAGAATTTCCCTCGCGCCCGGTACTCTCTTATCT
>JALZFK010000408.1 GCA_030861585.1 Actinomycetota bacterium
CGATGACGTTGCGGCAGACCCTCCCGACTGCCAGATCCAGGTGCTCAGCTGCCTTACCCCTCAGTCCGAGCTGGTTGGCAGTCCTTCTCACGAAGTCGATCACGGCGGGCAAGAGCTCGGCGTCGGCCAGGACCGTGACCGCGGCGACCGGTTTATCAAGGTTCGACGTTCCGTGCTCAGCCGTCATTAGCAACACCTCCCTGCCGATCCTGCATCAGTACGAAGGCCTCAAAGGTAGCCCATCTCTCGCGCCTGGCGTTGGAGTTCGTCGCGAAACTTCGGATGTGCAATACCTATGAGCTTGCGGGTCCTCTCTCGGATGCTGCTACCGCGAAGCTCGGCCACACCGTACTCGGTGACGACGCGGTCCACCATGTTCTTAAACGTCGTAACCGCCGCGCCTGGGTGTAGTTGCGCCACGATGCGAGATATCGACTCATCCGCGGTCGTCGAGTGCAGCACGATGAAAGATTGGCCGTGTTCGGCGAAGAGCGCCCCGCGCGCAAAGTCCGGCTGACCGCCCGAGGAGGACCAGTACTCGCTGCCCAGCGACTCGGACGCGCACTGGCCCAGGAAGTCTACCTCGAGCGTTGCGTTTACGGCGACGAAGCTATCTTCGCGCGAGATGTTGCGCTCATCGTTGGTATGGTCGACGGGCCAGAACTCCACACCCGGGTTCTGGTCTACGAAATCGTACAGCCTCTGGCTTCCTAGGGCGTTGGTCGCGATGACCTTGTTACGGTGAGTGCGCTTACGAGTGCCTGTGACGACTCCCTTCTCGATGAGGTCGACGAAACCCTCTGAGAGCAGTTCGGAGTTGACCCCGAGGTTTTTGTGCTCTCCCAACAACCCCAGCACCTCGTCCGGAATCGCGCCGATTCCCGCCTGTAGCGTAGCGCCGTCCGGGATGCGCTCCGCCACGAACTCGGCGATCTGGCGGTCGATGTCTCGAGCCGGTCTGTGCGGCAGTTCCGCGAGCGGGTAATCGGCTTCGCACCACCCAACGATCTGGCTCAGATGCACCTGGTTCTCACCGAAGGTACGGGGCATCCTATGGTTCACCTCGACGAAGAACGGCACTTCGCCGATCAAGGCTGCCGCATAATCGGCGTGGGTACCCAGCGAGAAGTAGCCGTGGCGGTCGGGTGGTGAGACGGAGGCGAGTACCAGCGAGCAGCGTGTCGATCGCCGCATCAGAGACGGCACTTCACTGAAGCTGTTCGGGACCAGATCGCAGGTGGCTTTATGGAAAGCCTCGCGGTCGGCCGGCGAGAGAAACCAGGAGACGTGGCGGAGGCCAGGGAAGTGGCCGTGCATGTAGCGCCGTTCCCTAAAAGGGAGCATTTGGTGGATGCGGACGCCGGAGAGTTGCTCCGCGTGGGCCTCGAGGGCGTCGAGCACCGTAGACGGCTCGGAGTTGGCCATGCCGGTGATTAGGTCGTCCCCCTCGGTAATGTGCTCCACTACCGCTTCTGGCGACCGGCGCTTGTTGGTGAGCGCCGCCCCGATCGTCGGCGGCTTCGCTACGGTCACATCCTCAGCGCTCATTCGTCAATCCCCCACGAAAGAAAAGCTTACTTTAAGATACTTATCCACCATCCACCCTTCGATTAGCGTGCTACTTGCTAGCTTACACGAGTCCCGGTAATGCTGGGAGATAGTACCCTTGTGTCAACCTGGAGTGCGTTTCGAGCGCTGCGACGGCTTCGACATGGACGAGAAGGGCATCGTCCGCGGCGGAGGCCCTTACATCGCATGGTTTAAGGACCCCGCCAGTAACGTCCTCTCCGTACTCCAGGACGGGTAAGCAGTCCCAGATGAGGCATACCGCGTTAGTGGGCTCGCCGGCAAGCTATACGGGGCAAATTCGGCAACGACCGTGACACCGTCGCCGCCCGCATAAAGTAGTCGAGGGCGGGTGCTAGGAGAGGATGACCAGGGTCAGGTAGGTGGTATCGTTGACCGGAAAGGGGACGGAATGCTTATAAGGCAACGCGCGAAGAAGATAGGTCAGTACGGGAGGAGTGGAGATGAGTAAGTGCGACGGATACCAGCCCGGTGTCCCTTGCTGGGTCGCCACTGTTCACGCCGATCCTGAGGCAGCGGTGGGCTTCTATTACGAAGCTGTCGGCTGGGAGGCCGAGGACGTGATGCCGGCCGATTCGCGCGCCAGGAAGTCCCTGTAGGGAAGGGGGCACGGCGGAAAGAATAGACTCGGGCTCTGAACACCTCAGGCCATTCCTTATGACCTTTACTTCACGCTCTTTGGTTAATATACCCTGGAACCGATGCGGAACTCATAGCGAGTCTCTTTTTGGCTTTCGCCTGGGGGGTCGAAGCTGCGCTCGACGAAAGTAAGGTCACCTGTACACTCGACGAGCACTACCGTTGAGGAGCGTGTCCCGTAGTCTTGAGTGCGGATGAACGGAGCGGAGAGCACCCTCTCCAACTCTAGCCCCACCCCGGTATCTGGGAGCTCGGCATCTGCTGCCGGAGAGCGATCCTCTAGGATCGAGAAGACTTGTTCAGGTGTTATCTCCTTTTCGCCTACGACGAGATGCTTGAGCGCTCGCTTGCCACGCTCCACCTTTGGCCAGGACGTATCGAGGAGGTAGTTGCTGAGGCCATGAATGCCAGAGTCGATCATATACGGTTGCTCGTCGTACCGATTGGAGTACCACCACAGCCCCTCCTCACTGCCCAACAAGAGGTTGAAACCATTGTAGGTTTGAGCTCGGGGGCGAAGCTTGTCGATAAACACGTCCGGTGATTCGCCGCTCATCAAGAAGTCGCTAACCAATTCGCCCCGAGAGGGAGCGTCCTCCCACACTTTACCGGGCCCACGGAAGTTGGTAATCGCTGCAACCTTTCCGCTGCGAGTCACCCCCATCCAACTCCCACCACTCCTGAGATCTTTGCCAGCGAGCACATCTGGTGCCTCCTGCCAGAATGTGGCCGGAGCCGTTGGACGGGAGTAGAACTCGTCCCGGTTTGCCGCCAGGACGAGCCGGTAACGAGAGTTAGGCTCGTTAGCGAAGAGGATCAGACACACTTTAGAGGCACCGGGGATCTTCTGGTTTTGTCATATCCTTTAATTGTACGCCCAGCTATCGTGGAAGTGGTTGGAGGATAGAGGGTTTACAGCGCAGCACCGCCAAGAGGCGGGGTACAACTCTTTTGTGTTTTCAACTAGATAGCCAAGAGTCAGAAGTTCTTCAAAGCCCTCTAGAAGTCGTTTGAAATCGCAGAGATGATATGAAGGCCCCCGGCTGGCCTCCATCTCCATCTGTGCCGCGGCGAAGAACCCTCTGGTCGGGACGCGGGAGGAGACCTACGACGGCGAGATGGTAAGAAACAGGCGATTGCCGGCCGTGTGGAGGAACGCCGAGAGCGTGGCGCGGAAGCTAAGCGGGGAGCGGTTGCGGCTGGAATTTCTGGCACCGACGTTCGTGAAGTTCAGGGGAGAGGTGCCGCCGGAGGCGCCCTCGTTCCAAGCGTTGGTTCGTCGCTTTCGATCGTAGGCTACCCTCAGCCAATTGGAGAGCGTGGCGACCTTCGTGGTACCCTAGATGCCCCGATTACGGAGGCATCAATGCGGTTGTTGCTTGCGCTTCCCTTAACGGTTACTTTCGGCGCCCTAGACCTGTGGGCGGCAATACCGGTAGGGCTTGTCTTAGGACTCTCTCCGCTCTTGAGCGGCGTCGCCGCTACGGCGGGGGGCCTGTTAGGAGCAGCACTCGTGACGGTAGCCGGAGAACGGCTGCAGCGCTGGCTCTACAGCCTACGCTGGTTCTCCAACCGCCGCGAGCGCGTGGAGCGTCTTTGGAACCGTTACGGGCTGATAGGCGTGGCCTTCCAATCTCCCGTATTTGCAGGGACGCTTACAAGCACGCTCGTGGCTCTTGGCCTCAGGGCCCCGGCGAGAAAGCTGCTGTTCTGGATAAGCGTAAGTCTAGTGTTTTGGGGAGGGGTACTCACCGGGGCCGCGGTTCTCGGCTTCTCCATATTCGAGAGCTGGCGCGTTTCTGAAAAGATCCCTTTCTAGGGCGTGCAGTGAGTAAGGGGTAGCCGTGCCAGCGCCGCATTGGGAGCGAACTCGGGGCTTTCTCTGCGCCTCCCGAAGAAGGCGTCAGAAGATCGTGGATTATAAGCCTCGCATCTCTGATTATCCCACAGGGTGCCGTGCTGGACCGCTTCGGCGCCACCGAGCTCCAAGCGCCCACCCTTTGTGGTCGCCCACAAGCGCTTACTGCTAAGGGCCATTAGGATGCCAGAAAGTGGGGGAGAAGAGCATCTCCGCTACCGGGAATGTGGCGTCGGGATATGGGCGACTGGGGACCCGTTGAGCGGGCGTATCAGGAAGGAGAAATTGCGCGATGGATGATCAACGGATGCACGGACCCCCCTTCGAGCCGGTTGTGCAGATGCGCTCGCCGCGGGTCTATGGCAGCTTCCCCACCCTCT
>JALZFK010000410.1 GCA_030861585.1 Actinomycetota bacterium
TAACGCTCCGGGTTGGGGACAATCACGTGGTCGCCCTTATTACTCGTGAGAGTGCTGATGAACTCGGCCTCGAGGTCGGCATGCAGGTTACGGCCCTCGTCAAGGCTACGGACATCATGCTGTTGACGGACGAGGGCGGCGTGGCCTAAATCTCTGTTGTGTGATTTGGTGAGATACCTCCAGCGTGTTGGCCTCGACCCAGCCTCTCTGCACCCCCGCGTCCGCCGCCCAAGCGCTTCTTGGAGTCCTTGTGGCGCGCCGTGGTGCCCGAGCTGGAGAACTTGATCGTCGACTCGACGCTAATCTCGTAGTGGTTTGCAATGATCTTGATCCATGCTTGCCGTGAGTGCACGGCCATTTGCGGGGGTCTTTCGAGTAAACATCACGCACCGATCGCACGGTGCCAATCAACTACATCGCAAAATGCTGTAGGGCCTCACAAACTCAAATTTCCCCCGTCAGGTGGCCCAGCGGTGTTCTGAATTAGCATAGAGAATAGAGGTGTAGCCCGGCCCTTCTCGCCGTAGACCAGCGGCGCGAGAGCCGAATCTTAGTAGGAAGGTACATAACGATCGCTTTTAGGGTTCCGAGGACCGTCAAGCTGATGGCTATCCTGCTGATCGTCGCTGTCGGCCTGATCCACCTGATCGGAGCTCCCCGACATTATAGGGCACCCTACATAGGCGTGGGGTTAGTAGCCAACTTCATTGGGGCGCTCGTTGCCGCAGTGGTCCTTTACCGAGATGTGCTATGAGGATGGGTGCTGGGTGTTTTGGTAGGATAACAAGGGCGACAAACTGACCAAACTTGCCACAGATCGCCTGCTACTGCGCGAGTTCGTGGAGGATGACTGGCGGGCTGTGCTGGCCTACCAGTCTGAGGCACAGTACCTGAAGTATTCTCCCTGGACCCACAGGACGGCCGAGGAGGTTCAAGACTTCGTCCGAGGTTTTATCGAGTGGCAGGGCGAGCGGCCTCGTACCAAGTACCAGCTGGGTATCATGTTACGGGTCGAAGGACGGCTCATCGGCAACTGCGGCATACGCCTGGAGAGCGCCGATTCCCGGCAAGCGAACATCGGCTACGAGATCGCGCCGGGATATTGGGGAGAAGGCTACGCGAGCGAGGCTGTGCGGGCCATGATCGCGTTCGGCTTCGGAGAACTGCGACTACATCGTATCTGGGCGCGTTGTGTAGCCGAAAACGTTGCGTCTTACCGGGTGCTAAAAAAGGTCGGGATGCGAAGGGAGGAGCGCCTGCGAGAGGAGGAGTGGATGAAAGGCCGGTGGTGGGACACATTGGTGTACGGCATTCTTGATCACGAATGGATATCTTGTGCATAACCCGATTTAGATGCCTATGCAGAGATCAGTAGCTGCCGATGAAGGAGTTAAGAAAGGGCCTGGTGATGACGGACGTATTCCTACGTGGAGAGGACTCTACCCAATCAGCAGCGAACATCGTAGGCGTTGTGAGTCGGCGCCGCTTCCTCCTAGGGCTCCTCAGCAGCACAGCTGGTTTCGTGGGCTTACCTGGTGTGCTGGCGGCGTGTAGCGGGAGCCCGTCGCCGGACACTACGACTACTGGCGCCACCGCAGCTACCGAAACCTCGCTCGTCCGCCTCTCCTCAGTCGTGACACCGCAGGAGGGTGGCCTCTACGATGACCTCCTTCCCGACTTCGAGCGGCAAACGGGGTACCACATCGAACTCACAACCCAGAGCGATGTCTACGGGCCGGCGCGCGCTGGGCAGGCCGACGTGGTCATCTCTCACTACGGCCATAGGGACGCGCAGGCCTTCGTACAGGATGGCTTTGGAGAGTGGCCGCAATCAGTATTCTCCAATCAGCTCGCGCTGCTCGGGGTCTCCGACGATCCGGCGGAGGTCCGGAACCTGACCGATCTGGTGGAGGCCTTCCGTCGCATAGCGCGGGCCGAGTCGCCCTTTATTGTGAACGAGCTCGAAGGGCCCAAATACCTAAGCGAGACCCTCTGGCACGCCGCTGGTCGTCCTGAGAAGGGGGAATGGTATCGCGACGAGGGGTTGAAAGAGAAGAAAGCCGTCGAGGCGGCCGCGCAACAGGGCGGGTACGTCATCTGGGGGCTGACCCCGTTCCTCACTGCCCAGCAGGGAGACCCCGTCGATCTGCACCCGCTCGTGTTGGATGACCCTCTACTGCAGCGCATCCTGGTGTCGGTTGCGGTCGATCCCAACAAGGTGGAGGGGGTGAACGCGGAGGGCGTGTCGGCCTTCCAGCAGTACCTGCTCGCCCCGGCTACGCAAGCACGGATTCGGGCCTTCCGCTTACCTGGCATCAGCCAGCAGATCTGGTGGCCAGCTGGCCGGAACAACGCGAGTTCCGTCTTACCGAAACCCTGAAAGCGCAGCGAGTAGCTGCGTTACTACCGTAAACGCCAGCCGTACGCCACCGGCCAACTCTACCAGCGATGCCCGAACTGGAATTCCTATAAACGAAGCATGTTGGAGGCGCCGTACCTCTGGCTCCGATCCCGCTTCGCTACGACATGTTCATCGTCCGCGAGGCCAGTGCGAAGAGGAAGGCCCCGAGCGCGAGAAGCGGAAGGAGATTCGCGGCATCGGCTATCTGCCCAAGGAGGAGCGCCTCCCGTAGCCCGTTCGCCACCAGCGAGAGAGGATTCCATCGCGCAATCTCCTCCAGCCACGCAGGCATCTGGTGCGAGGGGACAAGCGCGGTACTCGTAAAGAGGAGCGGCATGTTCACGACATGGACGAAGACCGGCATGCTCTCCTGAGCCTTTGTCTTGAGCGCGACCCAGCAGGAGAGGCTCGCATAGGCGAGGGCAAAGAGGGCGAGTGCGACGAGCGCGAGGAGGAGGGCTAGGGGATCGATCCGAAGCCGTGCGCCGAGCGCGATCCCTAAAAGCGCCACCACAAACGCCTGTAGGAGAAGCCGTGTGACCTCCGCGACGCTCTTGCCGGTGAGAATCAACACGGGATGCATCGAGGAGCGCACCATACGCTGGAGGAAGCCTGTCTGCAGATCGCGCACGATCGCAATTCCCGCCTGCGATGCGCCGAAGAGGACCGTCATGGCGCAGACGCCAGGGAGGAGGAAGTCGAGATAGGAGAACCCCGCGTACTCGGGGCCGAGTGCAAAGCGGTGGAAGAGGAAGCCGAAGATCAGCATCCAGATAAGAGGCTGCACCAAGGAGAAAGTGAGAGGAACCGGCCGGCGAATCGTCTTTAGCCAGCTTCGCAGTGCGGTCTCCTGGACGATGTAAAGAGCCGTCATGATCTACTTCTCCTTTTTCCACCGCGATTACGCTCCGCGGGCGTTGCGAGCCCTTTTCCCGCGAGGCGGAAATAGACGCTGGCCAGATCTGGCTCCGCGCGCTCCACGCGGAGATAGGAGATCCCACGCGAAGCGAGGAGATCTAGCGCCGGCTCGCTTCCTTCGGGATTGCGTGCGCGCCAGAGTGTGATCGTCCCTGCGTCGATTGCGACCTCCGGCTTTTCCGGCAGTTCCCGAAGTTCGGCTACCAATCCCTGCGCATTCCTCCCAAGATCGCATGCGACCGTGATCTCCGTAGATGCGCGTCCTTGCGCAGCGATGAGGGCTTGCGGCGCATCGTCGGCGAGGAGATGTCCACGGTCGAGAAGGACGACGCGATCACAGTAGGTCGCGACCTCCGCTAGATCGTGCGTGGCGACGAGGAGCGTGCGCCCGGCGTCGCGCCACGCAACGAGGCGATTCCAGAGAGCCCGTCGCCCAGCAGGATCGAGACTCACAGTTGGTTCGTCCAGAAGGAGAAGTCGTGGTTCGTGCATCGCTTCCAGCGCGAGGTGGAGGCGCTGCCGCTCGCCACCCGAGTAGGTCCCCACCGGCCTATGCCAGAAGGAGTCGATGTCGTACTCCTCGGAAATCCTCGCTAGGCGCGCGTCGCGATCGCGATGTGGCAGAGAGCGAAGCGCATAGAATAGACGGAGCGTCTCGTGACCGGTCATCTCGAGATCGAGCGCGGTCTCCTGCCCTGCGTAGCCAACCTGTGGGCGAAGGCTGGCATGGTCACGACGGGGATCTAGCCCCAGAACCTGCGCATCGCCCGCGTCGGCGGCAGTGATCCCGTAGAGGATCTCGAGTAGCGTGCTCTTGCCGGAGCCATTGGGGCCGACGAGCGCGACGAGCTCGCCGGGCGG
>JALZFK010000418.1 GCA_030861585.1 Actinomycetota bacterium
TATGGCCGCGTCGAAGTTGCGTCCTCTGATCGCCTCGACGGCAGCCATCTCTCGCTCCGGGTCCTGCGGCAGCCGGAAATAAACGTCTTCAGAGAGAGCGTGGTAGAGGATGGTCTCATCTATGTCCGGGACGAGGCGGCCAACCTGGCAACCCGCGGGACCGGCCAGAAGGGCCAAGTGCGCCGCCGGGAGAGCTCGCCGGACGGCCCGGAAGGCCGGGGTCATGAGCAGTACATCGCCGAGGTTATCCAGCCGCACGAGTAGGACGCGCTGCAAGGCCCCGGGGTCCATGTCCCCAAACAGGTTACCAACATTCCCGTTCACGACCGGACCTCAATGGTCGGGTTCGCGACTTCATTGGCGGCCGCTGCGTTGGCGGAGCCGGCGGACCTTATATGCTCGATCGTGGCGGAAGCGGACCGACCGGGAAGGAGCGGCAGGACGACGACCTCGCCGCCGAACTCCTTGACCACAGACTCCTCGATGAGCCGGTTGCCCGCGTGGTCCCCACCCTTGACGTGCAGATCCGGTTTGACGCGCCGGATCAGGGCCTCGGGTGTGTCCTCGTCGAAGACGATGACGTGGTCCACGCACGGGAGCGCCTCCAAAAGCTCCACTCGGTCTTCCTCGGGCGTCACCGGACGTCCCGGCCCTTTTACCCGGCGCGCGGAGGCGTCAGAGTTCACCCCTACGACGAGCACGTCCCCAAGTTTCCTGGCCTCCCGCAGCAGAGAAAGGTGTCCCCGATGCAAAAGGTCGAAGCATCCGTTGGTGAAGACCACCTTCCCCCCCGAGCGCCGCACGCGCGCAAGAGACTCCTCCAGGCCCCCCGCTATTCCCGCGGGGATGCTTTTCTCCGCAGGGAGCCGCTGCAGCAGCTCCCTCATACCGACCGGCGTCGTTCCGGGTCGGGACACGGCGAGCGTTGCCGCCTCGACCCCGATCCGGGCGGCAACGCGTGGCGGGGCCCCACCGCCCAGGGCCAGCGCGAAGGCCGCGAGGAACGTGTCGCCCGCACCGTTGACGTCCGCGTTAGCTACCCGGCGGCCCTCGAGGTGCGCAACGCCCGCGTGGTCCACGACGGCGACCCCCTCCTCGGCGAGAGTCATGGCTAGGGCGCTGGCCCTGAGCCTACGTCGCAAGGTCCCCCCGACGGCTCCGGCATCGACCCCGCTTGGGTCGACCTCGACGGGTAGGTCTAAGGCTCTTTGAGCCTCCAGATGGTTGGGGGTAGCAGCGGCTAGGCCGCGCCACCGAAGGCGGAGAAGGTTCTTGGAATCCAGAACCACGCATTCGTGCCTTGTAGCGCCCAAAACGTCCGCCACCTTTTGGGTCACGGTGCCCCCTGAGTAGTCGGAGACCACCACGACCTCGGTGCCCTCTGCCAGGGCTACTACCCTGTTAGCAAAGTCTTCCTCGGCGGCTCCCTCGAGCGGTGCGGTGTCGCCGGAATCCACGCGGGCCAAAGTCGCTCCGTCGGCGACGAGGCGCTTCTTCACGACCGTCGCGCGGTCGCGGTATCGGACGACATCTTCGATCCGGACCTCGATCCCCGTTAGACCCTCGAGGAGCTCGACGCCGGGTGTGTCGTCGCCGACAACGCTGAGCAAGGTCACCTCGGCGTCGAGAGCGGCGAGGTTCGCGGCGACGTTGGCGGCGCCCCCGGGAGAGGATTCTATGCGCACGTTCGTTACGACCGGGGCGGGGACGTCGGGGGCAAGGCGGGCGGCCCGACCCCTCTCGAAGAGATCGAGCATCACGTCGCCTATTACGAGGCACCGGCGCTTCCTAAACCCGCGCACGAGTGCGGCAAGATTCCGGTTTTCCTCCCAGCCTCCCGCCCTGTTCATCAGCTCGTGCTCGCGGCGTTACTCTTGGCGTTGCCGCCGGATCTTTGAAGGATGTGACGTACCGCTCCGGTGAAGTCTTCCGCCCGGAAGTCCGGGGACATGCTGATTTTCTCGGGGCCGACGAGGACGGTGCGGGCGCCTGCGCGGTAACCCGCCGCGATGTCGGCTTCGATATCACCGACCATCCACGAGGCCGAGAGGTTTACCCCGTGCTTGCGTGCGGCTCGACGGAGCATTCCGGGAGCGGGCTTGCGGCAGGAGCATTCGACGGCGTAGGGGGGAGCGATGCCATCCGGATGATGGGGACAGTACTCCAAGCCGTCGAGCGCGGCCCCGTGCCGGTCAAGCAGCCTCTGGAGCCGGTCGTGCATGCGGGCCACGGCCCCCTCATCGAAGTAGCCGCGGGCCACCCCGGACTGGTTCGAGACGAGGAGCAGCTTGTATCCCGCCTCACGCAGCGCCACGAGCCCCGCGGTCACCCCGTCGAGGAGCTCGATCCCGTCCGGGTCCGAGCCGTAGTGGCGGTTGACGATGAGGGTGCCGTCTCGATCGAGGAAAACGGCCTTATTCGGGAAGAGCGCTTCCTCGACGAGGCCGCAGATGGTATGGGTGAGGACGAGGTGACCGGCCTGGACGGTCGCCGTGTCGGAAGCCTCGAGGACCACCGGCACGTCCACCAGCCCCCCTAGACGCCCGCCGTCCCCGCCGAGGTAGCCGATGGTGGCAAGGCCCTTGGCCTTGGCGGCGAGGACTGCCCGGATGGCGTTCTCCGAGTCGCCGCTCGTGGAGATGGCGATGAGGATGTCATCCGGAGCCCCAAGGGCCTCGACCTGGTGGGCGAAGGTGTTATCGTAGCCGTAGTCGTTGGCGACCGCGGTGAGGGCGGCGGGGTTCGCGTGGAGGGCGAGCGCCGGCAGGGACGCCCGGTCACGCTCAAACTTGCCAACGAGCTCCGCAACGAGGTGCTGTGCCTCCGTGGCAGACCCGCCGTTGCCGCAAGCCAGGACCTTGCCTCCCCGCTCGTAGCAAGCGGCGATCGCCGCCGCAGCCTGCTCGGCGGCCCCGGCAGGGAAGCCCGCGAGCATCCCACGCGCCTTCCGCGCCCACTCCCCGGCTCGACCCGGCACGGCGCCGTTACCGGAGGAGCCGCTCATCGGCCCTTTCTGGTGCATCCCCGTCTAGGCACATGCCCGGCACGCCGAGAGCGCGGAAAACGCGCAACCCTTTCGCGTCGCGGCGACAAAGCACCGGGCGGGCGCCCGCCCGGGATCTCTACCGCCTCGCGTGGGCGTGCCGATGATCCCGTTGGGCATCCAATTGCTGGTCTGGAACTCATCCGGGGAAGTTTTCCTTTCTTCTTCCGCAGCTAAACTTCTTCTTAGGTTAACATTTAGTTTGGCTTTGTACAAAAAGCTCGGTAGAATTCCCACAAATTGTGGTCCTGGAAGAAGGATAACCCAACATCTAGCAAACAATACTTTTATGCAAGTCCGGTCGGCATCAGATAAGCCGGGAGTCAAAACCTCGAATAAAGGTGGTGGGGTATGGAGCGTACGGTAGATGGGGTAACGATCGAGGTCATCCAGGGCGATATAACATCCCAGGACGACGTAGACGCGATCGTGAACGCGGCCAACGCTCAGCTGGAGAGCGGGGGAGGGGTAGCGGGCGCCATACACCAGGCAGCGGGTCCCGGACTCGCCGAAGAAGCTCGACCGTTAGCTCCGATCCAGCCCGGAGAAGCGGTCGTAACCGGCGGCCACGATCTGCCTAACCGCTACGTGATACACGCTTTAGGACCGGTCTACGGCTCTGACGAGCCCGAGGCCGAGCTCCTCGCCGATTGCTACCGAAGTTCGTTCGAGCTCGCCGAGGAACGGGGCATCGATTCGTTGGCCTTCCCTGCCCTCTCTACCGGCGCCTTCGGCTACCCCCTCGAAGAAGCCACTGAGGTCGCGCTGCGTACGGCGATCGAAGAAGCCGAGAAGCTGCAGAACGTGCGCCTCATCCGCTTCGTGCTCTTCAGCGAGGACGATCTCGAGGTCTACGAAAGGGTTCTGTCCGGACTCCTTTGAAGGATTTATGAGCCCTGCGAAGTCGAGGCAGCTTTGGCTTTACTCACCCAGGATCCTTGAAGTGGCAGCTCAAACGGCCCCTTCCCAGCGGAGAGCAGTCACGGCTTCTTCGTCGTAGCCGAGTTCCGTGAGTATCTTATCAGTGTGCTCTCCGACCTCCGGTATAGGGGCCATAACCGGCTCGCTGTCCGCGAGTGTCGCCGGGGGCAAAAGCGCCCGCAAAGGTCCAACCGGAGAGCCCACCTCGCGCCAACGATCGCGCGCTTCGTGCTGCGGGTGGTCGAGAAAGTCTCGAACGCTTCGCATCCGGGCGTTGGCGATGCCCGCCTCCTCGAGCCGCTCGATCGCCTCCTTCTCCGTAAGGTGTGCAAAGGCATCCTCGATCTCCGCGTGTAGCGCCGACCGATTCCTGACCCGCTTCGAGTTCGAGACGAACCTTTCATCCTCCGCCAGCTCCGGATGCTCGAGCACCTGCTCGCAGAACCGTACCCACTCCCGCTCGTTCTGAATGCCCAGGAAGACGATCTCCCCGTCGCCGCACTCGAACGGGCCGTAGGGGGCGATCGATGCGTGGCTCGCACCGCTTCTTTTGGGCTCTTCGCCACCGTAACGAGCGAAGTAGGCTGGGAAGCCCATCCACTCGCCCAGAGCCTCAAGCATCGAGATCTCGAGTACAGCACCTTCCCCGGTCCGCTCCCGCCGAAAGAGCGCCGAGAGTACTCCGGAGTAGGCGTACATCCCGGCTGCGATGTCTGCAACGGAGATGCCGACCTTAGAGGGGGTTTCGGGGGTTCCGGTGATGGAGACCAGCCCCGCCTCGCACTGGACCAACAGATCGTAGGCCTTCTTGTCTTTATACGGGCCCGTCGCGCCGTATCCAGAGACGCTACACACCACGAGCTGGGGGTACCTCTCACGCAAGGCCTCCGCCCCGAAGCCTAGGCGCTCGGCGGCACCCGGCGCCAGATTCTGGATGAAAACGTCAGATTTTGCGGCGAGGTGGTGGAGTGCTTCCTTCGCCCTTTCCTTTTTTAGGTCGAGGGTGAGGGATTCCTTCGAGCGGTTGAGCCAGACGAAATGGCTCGAAAGCCCCTTAACGGTCTCATCGTAGGAACGGGCGAAGTCGCCCACCTCGGGACGCTCGACCTTTATGACCCGGGCGCCTAGATCGCCGAGTTGGCGGGTGGCGAACGGGACGGAGACCGCCTGCTCGAGCGCGATGACTGTTACCCCTTCCAGCGGCAGCACCTTAGAAGGACCTCGGCAGTTCGAGGACGTGCTGGGCGACGTAAGAGAGGATGAGGTTGGTCGAGATCGGGGCGACCTGGTAGAGACGCGTCTCTCGGAACTTGCGCTCGACGTCGTACTCGGCGTCGAAACCGTATCCCCCGAAAGTCTGCACCGCCACGTTCG
>JALZFK010000020.1 GCA_030861585.1 Actinomycetota bacterium
CTCCCTTCGCGTAAGAAGTAGACGGCCCCCGAGGGTTCGCCCTCCCTATACAAAGCGGTTCCCGCCCCGATCTCGAGGACCGCGGACGCGATCGCCAAAGCATGAAAGAAACCCTCATCAAGCTCAGCGAGGAACTCGAACTCCTGCAACCCCTCAAGCTTCGTCAGATGCTCGACGGCTCGGCACCGGGCACCCGGCAACCGCGCCCACGACGGCGGCGCGTTCTCACCGTACACCGCTAGCCGCCTCTTCCGATATCAAATCAGTCATGGTCCCTTTATACGCTAAGCGACGACAGTTTGCTATACGACGAACCCATTTCTGTTTCCTCCCCCACCTGCGCAAAGAGGCCCGTGATCTCCAGAGGCCAGTCCGGGTGGAAGCGGACACCGAGCCGGAGCAGCTTGTAGATCTGGTGGCGCTCTTCGGGCGCGAGGTCCTCCAGAGTCTCACTGATCATGCCTGCATAGGGCTCCATCAGGGCGTCCCTGTCACGCTCCAGGCGGTCCAGCGCCTCGCTCCTCGCCCGCGCTGTTTCTAGTTCCCGCTCGGTGGTCTACCAAATCTCGTCCAACTCCGACAGCGCCGCGACCAGTTCCTCGTCCGTCATGTGGCCCTTCGCGGCGAGCCTGTGATAGCCGCGCCGCTCGATATCGACCTCGGTTATCTTCCTCGACCAGAACTCCGGGTCCCTCTCCGGGTCTCGTCCGGTGTCGGCCCTCTCTTCCTCTATCAGCCGGTCGAGCCCGGCTCTTATCCGTTCGGGGTCCCGCAGCAGCCCGCGGACGGATTCCCAGACCTGCTCCTCTTCCAGGGAGACGAGGGGACGTTCACACCCTGCAGTGTGCATGAGAGTGTGCACATATCAAACAGATACGCGACCCTTGTTGCCGCGGACCGCACGACCCTGGGCTACTAAAGCGGTTTGCCTCTATTCACCGAGAATCCGAGAAGATCCCTTCTCGGATTCTCCGAGCATAAAAAGAGCCGGAGAAGTAACCCCGACTCTCTTATATACATAACGACGTGACCTCGAAGTCTACTAGAGCCAGTTGCGACTCTTGAAGATAAGGTAGAGCGTAGCTGAGACTAGCCCCATCAGCGTAAGCGCGAACGGGTACCCGAAGAGCCAATGCAGCTCCGGCATGTACTCGAAGTTCATTCCATACACCGTCCCTATGAGCGTTGGAGCAAACAGGATCGCCGCCCACGAGGAGATCTTCTTGACCTCCTCGTTTTGGTCGATGCTCGCCTCGGTGAGGTTCTTGACCTCCTCATTCTGGGCCAGGCTCACCAGGGTGAGATTCACGCTCAGGATGCTCGAGAGCAGCTCGCGGAAGTTATCAACACGCTCAACCACCTGCAAGACGTGGTCCTGTACGTCACGCAGGTAGCGCTGCAGCTCGGGGTCTATGCCGTATTTGTCGAACCCTGCGATCAGGGCTCCCAGCATGCCGGACAGGGGCTTGGTAGCCCGCTGGAACTCTATGACCTCGCGCGAGAGCTCGTAGATCCTGCGCGAGACACCCGGGTTGCCGCCAAAGACCTCGGTCTCTATTTCGTCTATATCGTTCTCCAGGCCCCTTACAACCGGAGCGTAGCCGTCGACCACCCGGTCCATGATCGCGTAGAGGATCGCCTCTGGTCCCCTACGCAGCAACTCTGGGTCTTCCTCCAGCCTGCGGCGAACCTCGCTCAAAGCCGGGGCCTCCCCGTGGCGCACCGTGATGACGAAGTCATCGCCCACGAATATGTGTATCTCGCCGAACTCGACCTCCTCCGGGGCATCTAGGTAGCGGGCCGGCCTTAAGACGACGAAGAGCGTATTACCGTAGCGCTCCAGCTTGGGGCGCTGGTGCGCTTTGATCGCGTCCTCGACCGCCAACTCGTGCAGCCCGAACTCCCCGGCGACGGAGGCGAACTCCTCCTCGGTGGGCTTGTAGAGCCCGATCCAAGCCAGCCCATGTTGGTCACGAACGGCCTCGTAGGTCTCCCGCAACGTGCTTGGCTCGGCGCTCCGGCGCCCGTCTACGTAGATAGCGTTGTCTACTATCATCGTCCCTACCCCTCGCTTCATCCCTTCTTATACTTGCACTTGCCGCCCACAGGTCATAGGGCAGCAGTCACCGTGTGCCGCCCAATTAGCGAGGCCGGGGTGGGAAGGAAGGAGATCTAAAGAGATTCGAAGACCCGTATCACCGGACGCTCATGATGAGCGGCCTGCTAGTACTACTGCTTGGTTCTGTGCTGTCGCTAGCCAAGGCCCCTCACCTCCTCATTACGTCCAAGAAGTAACAAAGAAAGTATAACGCGCGTATCGATCAGTATCAAACGAAGCCGAACAACTTGGCGTTT
>JALZFK010000059.1 GCA_030861585.1 Actinomycetota bacterium
CAAGCCGGGAGTGCTTTCGATGGCCAACGCGGGTCCGAACACCGGGGGTTCTCAGTTCTTTATCACCCACACCGCCACACCCTGGCTCGACGATCGGCACGCGGTCTTCGGCGAGGTCGTCGAGGGCCTGGAGACCGTGAATGCCATCCGCGAACGCGACCCGCAATTCGACCCCGAACCCGGCGACCGCATAGAGAGGGTCGAGATCGAAGAGAGCCCGCGCGGCTGATACACTCCCGGTAGGATAGCCAGTGGGCTTTTTGGGCCTTCGACGCGGTAGCTAACTAACGGGAATCGGTCGCTGTTATTATTGGTGCGTGGTGCGGAAGGGAGGTCGGATGGAAGAATTTAACGCGGAGGGTGCGATGCCGGCCTCACCCTGGTTACGCCTGCGCGCCTCGGCGGTGCACCTGTACACGGCGAGCGGCGCGGTGCTGACGCTCCTGATCCTGATCGCCGCTTACAACGGCGACACCGTGGTAGCGCTGTGGCTCGTGCTCGCGACCCTCATAATAGACAGCACCGATGGCCTCTTGGCCCGCCGCTACCGGGTGAAAGAGCTTCTGCCGCGTTTCGACGGGAGGCGTCTGGACGACATCGTGGACTACATGACCTACGCCCTCGCCCCCGTGCTCCTTTTGTGGAGCAGCAGCTACTTGCCCGAAGGCGCCTTCGGCGTGGCGTTGGCGGCGTTGCCGCTCCTGGCGTCCAGCTACCAGTTCTGCCAGGTGGATGCCAAGACCGAAGACGGCACCAAGACCGATCACTTCTTTCTGGGCTTTCCGAGCTACTGGAACATAGCGGCGTTCTATACGATTGTCTTCGATCTCAGCACTTGGGCTGTAGGCGCGATCCTCGTCGTTTGCTCGCTTCTGGTCTTCGTACCCGTACGGTACGTCTACCCGTCACGCACGGTGGCCTTCCGCAAGCTCACCATAACCCTTACGACGCTCTGGATCGTGGGCTATGCCGCCATCCTCCTCCAGATGCCGAACCCAGATCCGCTCCTCAAGGCCCTCTCGCTCTTCTACCTCGTCTACTACTTCGGCCTGAGCTTCTACCTCTCCGGGAAGATGCTCAAAGCACGCCGCGTTGAGGAAGCTACCAACTAATCGCCCGACGTCGCGGAGTTGCCAGGCTCGACGAACAATTGGGCATCCTCGAACAGGTAGCGTAGACCTGCTCCTCGGCGTTGGGTGCGGACTTACAGCACCGTCGGAAAGTTAGAGCTATCCTTGTTCCGACGTGGCACCTAGCATAGGGGGATGATCTCGTTGTCCAAAGAGGTAGCAGACAAGTTCGCCCGGGCCCTGCGGAAGCTCGAAGAAGACCGGGACGTGGAGGCGTTGGTCGCGATCCACACGGAAGATTGCGACGTCGGCAACGTCGCGGTGTCCAAGACCTTCAGCGGTCACGAGGGCTTGAGGGAGTTCTGGACGGGCTACCGCAACACCTTCGCAGAGATGAAGTCCGAATTCCACAACGTCTTCGCCGACGATGCGGGCCGCGCCGCCCTCGAATGGACCACCGAGGGCACCTCCGACGGCAACACCGTCTCCTACGACGGCGTGAGCCTCCTGGAGATCAAAGGCGACAAGATCAGCCGCTTCCGCGCCTACTTCGATCCCCGTCGTCTGACCGAGCAACTCGTGAATTGAACCCTCGCGAAGAGGCTGCCCTCGGTCGCGGAACCTACGGACGCGGAGGTGAGCCGAAGTTTAGGGGTCCGAGCTGGCGGAGGGGCCAGAAGCGCAGGAACGCCTCACCTTTCACATCCTCCAAAGATACGGGGCCGAAGACGCGCGAGTCGCCCGAGTTGTCCCGGTTGTCGCCCATCACGAAGATGTGATCCGGGGGCACCTTTGTCGGACCGTAGGAGCTCCTAGATGGTCCCCGCCCCTTATTCAGGTACGGCTCTTCCTGCGGTTCGCCGTTCACGTAAAGGGTATCGCCCTGCACCTGGATCTCGTCCCCCGCCACCCCTACAACCCGCTTTATGAGCATCTCGTCCTCTTCGCCCTCGACGCCGTCGAAGATGACGATGTCGCGCCGCTTGGGCTCGGAGAAGCGGTAGACGAACTTGTTGGCGAGGACCCGATCTCCTACCTCGAGCGTCGGGACCATACTCTCCGAGGGGATGCGGTAAGCTTCGACCACGAAGGGCCTGATGAAGCCGAAGACCAGCACGGCCGCGATGAGGATCGTGACGAGAAGCTCGCGGAGGCCGCCCCGCCATTTCCTCCTCCGCCGCTCCCGGGGCTCCCGGTACAGCTCGCGTCGGCTCTTGGGAGCTTTGTGCTCTTGGTATAGCCCCTCGATCGCCTCCTGCCTTGATGCACGGCCGTTTAGGACCCCGGAGAGGCCACCCGCCTTTCGCTGCCGGCGCAGCTCGCGCCGGCTCTTCGGGATTTCGTACTCCTGGAATCGCTGCCCGGTCACCTCAGAGGAGCCCGATGTGCGACGGCGGCCAGAAGATAGCGAACGCCTCACCCTCGATGCTCTCGATGGGCACCGCTCCGAAAAAGCGCGAGTCGCGGGAGTTGGCCCGGTTGTCGCCCAGAACAATGACCGTGCCTTCTTCCACAGTCACCGCGTCGAGGGAGCTGCCGGAGACCTCGTCCTGGACGTGGGGCCCCCGGATGTAGGGCTCCGCCAAACGCTCGAAGTTCACATATACGTCCCCGTCGTAGAGAGCGACATGGTCCCCCGGCAGCCCTATCACGCGCTTTATCAGGTCCTCCTCGCCGTCCTCGGGGCTCTTGAACACGACGATGTCGCCCCGCTCGGGCTCGGCGAAGCGGTAGACGAACTTGTTGACGAACACCCGGTCTCCGACCTCGAGCGTCGGGACCATGCTCTCCGAAGGAATCCAGAACGATTGGACGACGAACGGGCGCACGAGGCCAAAAACCAGGGCGCAGGCGATGCCCAGCACGATCAGCAACTCCACGAAGCCCCCGCCTTTTTTGGGCGAGAGACGCCTACCGCGGCGCCCGCGCGTAGCGTTCATCTCCAAGTCCCGCCCGTGGGAGTGCCTCTCGGTCACCTCAGAGGAGCCCGACGTGCGAC
>JALZFK010000065.1 GCA_030861585.1 Actinomycetota bacterium
TTGCCTTCGGCATCGGGACGAGCGAGGTCGAGCACGTCCTCGCCACGCAAACGCTGCCGCAGCGCAAGCCCAAGACGATGGCCGTAACGGTGGAGGGCGAGCTACCCGCGGACGTCACCGCCAAAGACCTCATGCTCGGTATCCTCAACCGCATCGGGACCGGGGGCGGGGTAGGGCACGTGATCGAGTACCGGGGTGAGGCGGTCCGTTCCCTCTCGATGGAGGGCCGCATGACCGTGTGCAACATGTCGATCGAGGGCGGGGCCCGCGCCGGCCTCATCGCCCCAGACGAGACTACCTTCGAATACCTCGAGGGTAGGCAGTACGCCCCGAAGGGCGAGGACTGGGAGAGGACGGTCGAGGAGTGGCGCTCGCTCCCGACCGACGAAGGCGCAAAGTTCGACAAGGAAGTCGTCATCCGGGCCGAGGAGCTCGTGCCGTACGTCTCCTGGGGCACCACTCCGGCGCAGACCGTCCCGCTCGACGGGGAGGTTCCAGAGCCCCAGAACGAGGGGCACGAGCGGGCCCTGAGGTACATGGGGCTCGCGCCCGGTACGCCGATACGCGAGATCGAGGTAGACACCGTGTTCTTGGGCTCCTGCACCAACGCCCGCATCGAGGACCTCAGGGCCGCCGCCGCCGTGCTCGAGGGCCACAAGGTCAAAGAAGGCGTCCGGGCCCTCGTCGTCCCCGGCTCCATGCGCGTAAAAGCCCAGGCCGAGGAGGAGGGCCTCGACGAGATCTTCGAGGAAGCCGGCTTCGAGTGGAGGAACGCGGGATGCTCGATGTGCCTCGGGATGAACCCGGATATCCTGCAACCCGGCGAGCGCTGCGCCTCGACCTCCAACCGCAACTTCGAGGGGCGGCAAGGCAAGGGCGGGCGCACCCACCTAGTGTCCCCCGCAGTCGCGGCGGCAACCGCAGTGATGGGCCGCTTCGCCTCACCGTCGGAACTCGGCGTGCCCCTGGAGGTGGGCTAATGGAGCCAGTAAAGCGCGTCTCCGGAAAGGCGCTCCCTTTGTGCTACTCCGACGTAGATACCGATCAGATCGTACCGAGCGACGCCCTGAAACGTATCGAGCGCACCGGCTTCGGCCAGTTTCTCTTCTCCGAGTGGCGCGAAGATCCCGACTTCGTCATGAACCGCCCCGAGCACGAGGGCGCGGTCGTCCTCCTGGCTGGGGAGAACTTCGGCTGCGGCTCCAGCCGGGAACACGCGCCATGGGCGCTGCAGGACTACGGGTTCGGCGCGATCATCGCACCCTCGTTCGCCGATATATTTCGGAATAACTGTTCTAAGATAGGGCTGCTGGCGGTCGGGCTACCGGAGGAAACGGTGAAGAAGCTCGTCGACGCCGTGCGCGAGGACCCTGCCGCCGAAGTAACCGTGGACCTCGAAGGATGCACCGTAACCGGCCCTGACATCGAAGAACGGTTCGAGATGGACGACTTCACCCGCCACCGACTATTAAACGGGCTCGATGACATCGGCCTGACGCTGACGCATGAGTCCGATCTCGAAACCTTTGAGCGTACGCGTCCCGCTTATCTGCCGAAGGTGTTGTAGCATAGAGGTATGACGCGCCAGGCGAGGCTGGTCGGATTCAACCACGTCGCCCTCGAAGTCGGCGATATTGAGGAGGCCCTTGCATTCTACGGGCGCCTCTTCAAGTTCGAATTACGTGGTCGCGGCCCCAGGATGGCGTTCATCGATGCCGGAGATCAGTTCATTGCCCTCACCGAGGGTCGAACTCAATCACCGGACGATCACCGCCACGTGGGCCTCGTCGTCGACAGCAAGGAGGTCGTGCGCCGGGCGCTGGAGGAGATGGGCGCGGAGATCCTACCAGGCAGGGGCCTGGATTTTCTCGACCCGTGGGGCAACCGCTGGCAGGTGGTCGAGTACGGCGAGATTCAGTTCACCAAGGCACCGCATATCCTCAACGGCATGGGCCTCGGCGACCTCAAGAAGACCGAGAAGGCCCTCGACGAGCTAAAAAAGAAGGGCCTGGCGCCGGATTAGGCTCACCGTCCTCTGTTAGCGGCTCGTTGCACAAAGAACTGGGGCGCATTTGCAGCACTGTTCGCGGCTATGTGCGTGGCAAGGGCACCAAGGGCTTAGAGGATAAAGACGAAGACCTTTGGAAGTTGGTACAGGATATGGGTGGTCCGCCAGAACGCCATAGCAGCAAGGGTGCATTCTTGCAATCAGTGCAGGAGGCAATAAACCAGAAATATCCGGGTCAGTACACTCCCTCAAAGGGCGTTCAACAACGCTACTTCAACATCTTGGAGCGGCTACAGCCGCCGAGAGCAGACTAACCCGCCACCCGCTCGCACCGTACTTCTTGGTGACGCCGTGTCGTCGCCGCCGGCGCGATGCTCCTCTTAGCGGGGGTTACACTTATCCCAGTAGTCTGAAGAAAAGCGAATGGTGCTTGGTAGGATTGGCGTAAGAAAGGAGAACTATAGATGGCGCTAACCAAGGGTACGGGACCGTTCGGCGAACGGAGCAGCGGCACGTTCAACTTCGACACATCGGTACTGAAGGCCCACACACTCTACTTCGAGAACTGCCCCAAGCGGGTACGGGCAGTGTTTAACGGCGAGACCGTGGTCGACAGCCGATGGGTCAAGATCCTGCACGAGACCGGGCACCTGCCCGTCTACTACTTCCCGGAGGAGGACCTCCGCCAGGACCTCCTGAAGCCCAGCGACCACACTACCCATTGCCCGTTCAAGGGCGACGCCTCTTACCGGTCGGTCAAAGTCGGGGATCGGGTGGCCCAGAACGCGGTGTGGAGCTACCCGGAGCCGCTGGAGGACGCTCCGCCCATCTCCGGCTATGTAGCCTTCTATCACGGGGCGATGGACAAGTGGCTGGAAGAGGATGAGGTGACTATCGGCCATCCTCATGATCCTTACCACCGGGTGGACGTCCTCGAAAGCTCACGTCACGTCAAGGCCATGGTGAATGGTGAAGTTGTGGCCGAGACCGAACGACCGAAGATACTCTTCGAGACCAGCCTGCCCCCGCGCTACTACTTCCCTCCGGAGGAGGTGCGTACGGAGCTCTTGGTCGAAAGCAAGACGAAGACTGTCTGCCCGTACAAGGGTGTCGCATCGCACTGGTCGGTAGAGGTAGACGGCGAGCGCGTCGAGGACGCTGCGTGGGAGTATCCGGAGGCCTTGCCGGAAGCCACCAAGCTCAAAGGGCACTTCTGCTTCTACGACGACAAGGCGGAGTTAGAGGTCGACGGGGAGAAGCAAGGGTAGCGCGAGCACCGAGCAATATACAGGATAAGTGAGTCCGCCATATCGGTATCCCCTCGACTTGCACATTCTGCTATGAGTTCTTCCTGCGAATCGGGTCAACAGTGAAGAGCCGACGAGCGGACTCGAACCGCTGACCTGATCGGTACGAGTGGGCGGTCGGCCGTTTCTGGGTATTGCACAGGCTTGCAAACCCGGCATAGGTCAGCAATTTTCAGTGCTCTCGATTGCCCGGCGTTGCAGCGCCTTGCATCCGGGTTAGGGTTAAATTCGGGTCAGGACCACTCGGGTAGCGAGGGAACAGCACCTTCTTGGCTCCTCCATACGCCCTGTGTAAATCTTCTCGCTGGTTGAAGCGCCACCCTGGATTAGCGCTGATCCCAAAGCCTGGTCAGCTCTCCCCAAGACGATTTTCTCCCCTCGGCGTCCGTGTGCTCGGCGACGAAGTGGAAGGCGGTCCTGGCCTTCTCCTCTGTTTGTTGGAGACTAACGTCGAGCCAAACTCACCTATCCTTGCGCTAGCACCGCTTTTCTTGCCAGAATCGGGGGATGGGCGAACCAGGACCATTCTATGAGTAAGCGCGTCGTGATCGCCACCTTCGGCTCGTTCGGGGATGTGAACCCCTACGTCGGCCTTGCCCTCGGGCTCAAGCAGCGGGGCCATCGCCCGGTGCTTGCGACCGCCGAGTTCTACCGCTCCTACATCGAACGTGAGGGGATCGAGTTCTACCCGCTCCGCCCCGACGTCGACCCCCGCGATGCGAGCGCGATGCGTCGCATCATGGACCCCAAGCGGGGAACTGAGTATCTATTCAAGGAGTTCCTATTACCTAGAGTAAGGGAGTCCTACGAGGACCTCTCGGAGGCAGTACGGGGGGCGGACCTCTTGGTGACCCATCCTGTAACCTTCGCCGGACCACTCGTGGCCGAAAAGGAGGGAGTACCCTGGGCGTCGACCGTCCTCGCGCCCATCTCCTTTTTCTCGGCCCACGACCTGCCGGTCTTCTCGCCCTTCCCGTTACTGGCGGCGCTGCGGCGACTCGGACCCGGCGTCGGCCGTCCGCTGGTGGGGTTGGCCAAGCGGAGTACGTGGCGGTGGACGCAGCCGGTCCGGCGGCTGCGCGCGGACCTCGGCCTGCCACCGGGCAAGGACCCCATCTACGAAGGGCAGTTCTCACCGCGGCTGGTCCTGGCCATGTTCTCGCGCGTTCTGGCGCAGCCCAAGCTGGATTGGCCACCCAACGTCCGCATAACCGGGCAGGTCTTCTACGACGGCCCCTCAAGCAACAGGGATCTGCAGCCTGATCTCGCACGGTTCCTCCGTTCGGGGCCGGCCCCAGTCGTCTTCACGCTGGGAACCTCGGCGGTTGAGGCCGCGGGCGGCTTCTACCGCGAAAGCCTGGATGCTACCCGGCGTCTGGGGGTCCGGGCGGTCCTCTTGGTCGGTAGGAACCCGAACAACCGGCCGCCAGGACCGCTACCCGAGGGGGTCTCTTCCTTCGAGTACGCGCCGTTCTCAACGATCTTCCCCCGGGCCGCGGCCATGGTGCACCAAGGTGGCGTCGGCACGATGGCCCAGGCACTCCGCTCCGGGCGTCCGATGCTCGTGGTACCGTTCGCCCACGACCAGCCGGATAATGCCCTCAGGGCCAGGAGTCTAGGGGTCGCAAAGGTTGTCTACCCGAAGCGCTACTCCGCCCGTCGGGTCGCCAAGCACCTGCGGGCCTTGCTCGAGGAGCCGGGGTATCGTGACCGAGCGGGCGAGGTCGCGAGACGGGTTCGGTCCGAGGACGGGGTCGGCTCCGCCTGCGAAGCCATTGAGGAGCTGCTGGACTCTCCACAGGGACCGCTCTAAGGAGCGCCACTCTAAGGGGCTCTAGTGCCCTCAAGCCTCACCTCTTCCCCCCATCGTTGGGGACGAGGCGAAGCCGGGCGACGGTACCTTCCTGCTCGGCCTGCGCTTCCCCGTACCCGCCGACGGACGCTCTATCCTGGTCGCGCTCGACGGTATCGAACACCTCTTCGAGCCCGGCCACCGGCTACCGGAAGTACGAGGCTTCTGGGTCGCGGACGCCACAGGCCGAGACGGCTACATCGCCGGGGTGCGTGACCTCACTACCACCAGGATCGCTTATGGCAAAGAGCTACACCTGCTAACGGGAAGATCGCCAGCCGAGACAAGGAGAGCGTCCTGATACAGGACTATCCCGGCGGCCGGAACACCGTCGCGACCCACTTCCGCTGCACGCTCCCACCCGACGTACACTCTGGGTCCCTCGCAACCGAGTTCGTTGGCGAGTTCCCAAGCCCGCCACGCGTGGAGGGCATCGCGATCACCGATGACGGCCGTTTCTTCTACGTCACCGACGAAGACGAGGGTGTGCACCTGCGGCTCTCCCGTTTTCTGGTAGATTGAGCCTCAGCAACACAAGCTTCGTCGCGACCCATTCGTAGACTTCCTAACAACTCGGCATGCCCTAGCTCTGCTGAGGCGTTTCGCGCTATTGCGCCGACGCCTGCAAGCATCGCTCTCTAGAGCGACGCCGCGTCTCTCAGGATCTCGTCAGCGTGCGTTTCGGGGGAGACGTCTGGATAGACCTTCGCGATCTTCCCCTCGGGGCCGAGCAAGAACGTAACGCGGTTAGCTAATCCTCGATCGCCCAACACTCCCAGCGTCTCCGCCGCGCGGCCACCCTCGTCGGTGAGGAGCGGGAAGTTGAGGTTGTGCTTCTCACGGAACTGACGATGTGATTCGGGGGAGTCGAGCGAGACACCGTAGACTCGAATGCCCGCCTGCCCGTAGTCGTCCATTCGGTCCCGGAAGGTGCAAGCCTCCTTCGTGCAGCCGGGGGTGTCGTCCTTGGGGTAGAAGTAGAGGACCGTCTTCTGGCCGCTAAGACCCTCGGCTGCGAGCTTCTCTCCGCTCTCTGTGATGAACTCAACGTCGGGGAGCCGCTGCCCCTGTTCTGGCATAGTCGTCATGAGACTCCTTTACGGATATGCGTGTTGGTTGTAAACCGTAAGTCTACTGCTTTCGGGGCCGACGGGCAGGTGCGCCCAGAACCCTTGAAACCTTTTAGCATGGAATCTCTGTGCTTTGGGTGGTAGAAGGTGGTCCTCATGGATCACACCAGCAACGCGAAGACCGCTGTCCGGCACACGGTGCTCTCAGTCGTCGTCATCCCCGAAAAAGCCGCCTCCCCCGAAGAAGTCTTCGCCGCCGCCGTACTCGAAGAGATCGTCTACCTCGAAGCTGCCGTGGCCGTGGTGGCCGCGGTGGCGGTGGTGCCCACCGAAGAGCCCGCCGCGATGGTGACCTCCGCCCAACATGCGCGAGAGGCCGTACGCCGCGATGCCGCCCAGCACCCCCTTAGCTAGCGGGTTGCTCAGCATCCCGCCGCCCGCACCGCCTGTGTGCCCTCCCTCACCACCGAACAACTGGGTCAAGAACCCAGGTTGCTCCTGATGCGCCTGGGTGGTCGTTCGCGCTAGATAGTCGGGGTCTTGCAGACGGTCGTCTATGCCATCCTGGTTCAAGTCGATGAAATCGTGGCCCTGCCGTTGGGCTTGCTCGGCCATGAACCGGCCGAACTGCACGCGATCCTCGGGCGACATGCGCGCGAAGGCCTCCTGCACCGCTCGCAGGTAGTCGTCAGGCGGAAGCTGCGGAGCCACTTGCTGGTAGCGGGCCGCCGCCTCTTGATCGGAGATGCCTTGCGGTCCCTGTTGGTAGCGGTCGACGAAGTCCTGGTAGTATCGCCGCGGGTCGCCGGACGGGGGATTTTCGGGGTTCATTCTTCTATCCTATCTCCTGGTTTCGTTCTCGAATTCCAAGCTCGATAAAAAAATTCCCGCACGAACCGTGCTCCAAACGTAGAGACCGCCGACCACGGCCGGCTCTACGTCGGCGGCCACGATGATCAGACGGAACGAAAACGCAGCTCAGCAGCGTGGGGTCCCGAGGGCCTGACTGGCCGTCCTTGCGGCCCGCCTAACCTACTGTAGGGTGTAGCTACGAGGCCGGGAGCCGAATCTCCCTGGCTACCTCGGGAAGAAGCGTTCAACACCTTGCGGGGTAGTGGTATTCTTCTCGCTTGGCTAGCATTTCGGCGCGGGCGGTCGAGCGCGTGGTGCGCGATAAAGAGGAGCCGGGGCCAGATGCCTCGGGCCTCTTATTACTACCTAGCCCTGCTTAGTAGTGAGCCTCCTGACGCTAGCTAGTGCCCGACTCTGGCGCCGGGCCCACTGTGATGGTCGCCTCGTCAGAACCCGCGGGGGTGAGCTCCGCTTCGCCGACCGCAGTATTCGTCATGGTTCCTGGCACCGTAGGAGTCGCGACCAACTCGACTCTAGCCGATCCCCCAGTCGGAAGTTCGCCCAAGGTGCAGTCGGCGCCGTTGCCGTGGTGGCTCATGCCGCAGGTTCCCTGGCTCGGCGTCGCCGACACGAATTCCATACCCGACGGCAAGAAGTCTTTGAGACCCACCAGCTGGGGGTCGGAGTTGTTCGTCACCGTGATGGTGAAGGTGTACGGCTGTCCCACGGTAGCCGGTCTGGGGTCGGCCGTTTGAACAACGCTAACCTTCGGTTCCGTCTGTGCCTGGGTCGGCCGCACTAGTAGAAGGCTGGCGACCAACACCAAGGCCAGCACAAGACCGAAGTGGTATTTGGTCTTCCCTCCGGTTTTCGCCACTGCTCGATCCTTTCCTTCTTAGCTCGGGTTGCCCTTCGTTCCCGTATCGAGAACCATTTAAACAGCCCGAACAACGTATCCCCGAGTAGAAGCCTGTGACGAGAAAGCCCGCCATAGCCTCTGTAAGTTATCCTTGGGAACCCGAGATCGAGCAGTCTCCGAGAAAGGGTTTTGCTCAGCTCGAAAGCATGCTTTTACCATCCATTTCGCGAGGAAACACCTTGCCCGGCGGGTAAGGGTTGTGTACCCGTACCGGCCAGACTAGGTCCTTAGGCGCGTAGACTTCGGTCCTTTCGTGGGCCGGGGATCACTTTGAACGAACTTTTTATTGGGAATTTAGAACCTTCTTAGAAAAGGCGCATATCCTTAACGGAGCTCAGAACGGAAGGAGGACGCGTTGGAATAACGAAGCCGCGAGATGCCACGGCTGAGGATATCCTTGAGCCTCTCAGCGCTCTCGATAATTACCCACACGAAGTCCTAGCCCCGTACGAGGAGTTCTCGGTGGGAGGGAAGAGCTACTATTACCCCCGGGGGATTCCTCTACCGTAAAGATCCCGGGACCGAAGAGGCGGGGGATTCTTCTGCGGTTGCCTCGCCGACGAGCTCTGACATTACAGGACCGCCGGGCGGTAAGGATTTCCTCTACGCTTTCTCTGCCGATTCGGGAGGCCGGGCTCATATGAGTGGCTTCGGCCTCTTCTCGCTTCTCACACCAACTAACCAGTAGAAACCACGGGGGAAGTGAGAGCAAGGAAGGGAAGCGATGTTCGAAGAAAACAAAGCTCTCTAGCGCCACTTCTACAATACCCTTCTCGAGCTAGTCTGGCTCGTCGCATTTGATTGTTCCGGCCCGGATGGTAAGGTGTAGGGACCAAGAAGGGAGCATATTATGTTCGATAGGACCACCTCGATAGTGACCGCGGTGCTGGCGTTGCTAGGCATATCTGCCCTGGTTGGCATCTTCTACCTAACCGTAACGGGGGGCTCGGAGTACGTGGAGTTCGCGCTGGCCATGTTCATGTTCTTAGTGACCCTGATCGGGTCGTACTGGTTCGTCGTGTTAGGGCCTGGGCGGCGGCTGTAGCGAAGAACGGTACCACCGCTCGAAACCTAGCGGGCGGAGTTGTGCGCACCGGCAGTAGGTACGGCACCGTTCCTTTCAGCAGACTGGGTCCCTCGCTTTTCCAGGCCCTTTCGCCGCCGGGTGTGACTTGTGCTCGCCTCCCGCTAGCGCGGAACAGTAGCCCGAAGGTTACCTTCGTCACCGACGCTTAGGGCCGCAACGCCTTCGTATCGCTCGACGGCCGCCCTCGATAGTCGGGGCGCGCCAAACTCCCCCACTCGGCCGGGGGTCCAACCCGACCAGCACCGTTCCCAAGTACGCGGCGGCTGTAGCGAGCCGTCGTAGGTCACGGTCGAACCGTCGTCGTTCCTGAGCTAGTACGTTGAACACTTCATCGAACCGCTGCTGCGTGTCTTGCACGATCTCCTTCTTTTCTGCTCGTTAGGCGAGAACCCGCTGGCCTTTATACGAGCGATGAGGCCAAAGGGTTGCGCAGAGGGCCGGGACCTATGAGGAGCTTCGGTCCCCGGTTCTGGTATAGTGCGCATGCAGTAAAAGGTAGGTAAGGATGGTTTTATAGCAGCTGCGTAGCGACCGAAACGCCGCCTGGCGAGAAGGGCGGTTTCTTTGTGCTCCGGGAATCCAAAGGGATAAGAAAGGCAGGCTTCAGCAAGTGTCCCAAGGAACGGTCAAGTGGTTCGACGACGCGAAAGGTTACGGCTTTATCCGTCCGGACGATGGCGGCGAAGACCTCTTCGTGCACCACACCGGCATAGCTGGTGGTGGGCACAAGTCCCTCGATGAAGGCGACAAGGTGACATACGAGGTGGTCCAGGGCAGGAAGGGAATGCAGGCGGGGAACGTCTCTAAAGTCTCTGGCGGCGAGGCAGACTACGGGAGAAGGTCCGTAACGGTGCCGACGGAAGCGGAAGGGGCCGCTCGCATCCTCGTCCAGCACTTCGACCCCGACGAGCTTTATGAGGCGATGGTCGACGCGGCTGGGAGGGGAACCAGGAATCCAAGGGGTGGTCGACAGTGGTAGCTGAGGCGTAAGCTCGCGGGTTCGGGGATCTAAAGGAGAGGGCTTCGGCCCCTCTCCTCCCAAAAGACGGAAGATGCCTTCCTTTTGGAGGATACCCTGTCAGCATTCTTCGGCTTGCTTCCCCACTCCCCCTACTACCCACGCACTGACACCAAGCTCTTCTTTAGGGCCTCCGCAGAGCCGCCCTGCCTTACAGGGACCTATTCGTTGGCCATCTGGTAAGCCTCGTTCCTCTCTCCCCAAGCCGCGATGGATCTCTGCAGCACCTTCTCCTCCTTCCCAGACACCTAGAAGTGTCATCGTGTCACCCCCAGCGAGACGAGGGTAAGATAGCTCGGTAGCGAACCGGCGAGCATAGGAGGATGACGTGTTAGGAGGGTTAATACCCGAAGAGTGGGTTGGGAAGTATGTATCTCTAGAGCTCGGGGCTAACGAGCCCGTTCGGCACACCGCGAGGCTAGACAAAGTTACCGATGGTGGCATCATCGCCCTTATTAGGGTTGCCATCTCGAGCCCGGAGCCTAAAGGACGGTGGGCTACCCCCTCGTACATAACAAAGTTCGTCGCCAGGTGTTATCCCTGGCACTCCGTATACTCGGTCCGTTTGCTGGAGCCCGAAGAAAAAGCAGCATTGGAAGATTGGCCGCCAGAAACGGGGCCGGAGGCTACATAACCCCGGGACGGGAGAGG
>JALZFK010000076.1 GCA_030861585.1 Actinomycetota bacterium
GCCCTGGTGTGAATGCGTTCGGTAGTTTCTATCTTGTAAGACGGTTACACTCTTAACGTATGAAGGTCGTTATCGTCGGAGCGGGGCTCGCCGGACTTACTTGCGCAAAGGTACTCGCGAAGTGGGGACACGAGGTAGCCGTTTTCGAGGCGTCGGATGAGGTCGGCGGAAGGGTCCGGACGGACGCGTTGGACGGTTTCTTGCTGGACCGGGGCTTTCAGGTTTACTTCACCGCTTACCCAGTCTCGAGGCGGCACCTGGATCACGCGGCGCTGGACCTCAGGGCCTTTGATCCTGGCGCCATCATTTGCCGGGGGAGAGACAGGACCGTACTCTCCGATCCGTTACGGGATCCGGGGTCCCTCGTCCCCTCCCTGCTCTCAGATGCGGCAAATCTTGGGGATAAGCTCCGCACCTTAGAGCTGCTGGCTAGGACAGCTCCGGTGGGGGCGACGGCGGCCGGAAAGTTAGACGGCGTAGATAACTCTAGCCTGGAGTACCTGCGAAGCTTAGGGTTCTCGGAGGGGTTCGTCGGTACATTCTTCAAGCCGTTTTACGGTGGTATCTTTTTGGACCGCTCGCTTTCGACCTCGGCGCGCGTACTGCGCTTCACCTTCAAGATGCTCGCAACGGGTAAGACGGCCGTGCTGGCCCGCGGGATGGGCGAGATCCCCAAGCAGCTCGCTGCCTTCTTGCCGACGGGCGTCTTACACACGAACGACGCGGTTGGCTCACTGTTGTGGGAGGGAGATCGGGCTGTGGGCGTCGAAGTCGATGGAAAGGAGCATGAGGCAGACACCGTGGTGGTGGCGACGGACGCGCCGACGGCGGGACGGCTTACGGGCGCAGCAGTCCCGGAGGGATCAGTCGGGCAGGTTTGCATTTACTACGCCGCCGAGGGGCTTTCGAGCGGGAAGAAGATCATGCTGAACGCCGAAGACGGGAGGTTTGTGAACAACGCTGTACAAATCAGCAACGTCTCCCCGCTCTACGCCCCGCGCGGGCAGGGTTTGTTGAGCGTCGCGGCGCTCGGAGGCTTCGATCTTCCGGACGAGGAGATCTACCGCCGCGGCGTCGAGGACGTGACCCGGTGGTATCCGGAGGCAAACCTTGCGCCGCTAGCGATCTACCACGTCCCCTACGCCCAGTTCAACCAACCGCCGGGCATCCACGAGAGGCTACCGGAGAACGGTACAGATACGCTGGGGCTCGTGCTCGCCGGGGAGTACACCGAGGACTCGTCCATAAACGGCTCGATGCTCTCTGGGGAGAAGGCGGCGGAGGAGGTGATGCGGGCTTGATAAATGGGGAGGTTCCCGCCCTCAAGGTTGAGGAACTCAGGAAGACCTACTCGAACGGACTTTTGGCGTTGGACGGTATCTCGCTGGAGGTCCGGTCCGGACGTTTCTTCGGGCTCTTGGGGCCTAATGGGGCGGGGAAGACGACCTTGATCAATAGCGTCGTAAGCCTGGCGCGGCCGGAATCGGGTAGCGTGAAGGTCTTCGGGCGGGACGCCTTCGAGGAGTTCAAGGAGGCGCGGCGCATGATCGGGGTCTCCCCGCAGGAGATCAACCTCGACAAGTTCCTGACCGTGGAGGAGGTCTTGCTCTTCCACGCCGGTTACTACGGCGTGCCTAAAGCCAAGGCCCGCGAGAGGGCCGAAGAGCTCCTGGAGCGCTTCGCACTTACCGAGAAGCGCAAGCAGAGGGTGAACACGCTCTCGGGCGGGATGAAGCGACGGATGCTCTTCGCCCGAGCCTTGATGCACGACCCGAAGATACTGTTCCTCGACGAGCCGACGGCCGGGGTGGACGTGGAGCTCCGGTACAGGCTCTGGGAGTACATCCGGGAGCTAAACCACGGAGGATTGACTATTCTCTTGACCACGCATTACCTTGAGGAGGCGGAGGAGCTCTGCGAGGAGATCGCGCTCATCAACGAGGGCAGGATCGTTGCGCAGGACACGAACGCGGGCCTCAAGAGCAGGTTCGGGGCAACCAACGTCGAAGAGGTGTACCTGAAGGTGCTCGGCCGTGATCTTTACAGATAGGCCGTTCAGGACGCTCTTGTCGCGGGAGATATTGCGGTTCACCAGGGTTTGGATGCAGACCTTGATTCCGCCGCTCCTTACCTCGCTGCTCTACCTGGTGGTCTTCGGCGTGGCTTTGGGGACCCGCATCCGGGAGGTAGACGGGGTGCCGTACCTCGCGTACATCCTGCCGGGGATCGCGCTGATGAACCTGATCACCGGCTCCCACATGAACTCCGCCTGGTCGGTCTTCGACGCCAAGCGCGAGCGTTACATAGACGAGGTTCTCATCAGCCCCATGAGCGACTTCCAGATCACACTGGCCTACTCCTTGGGCGGGACGCTCAGGGGCGTGGTGATGGGCCTGGGTATCTTCGCCGTGGGGGCGCCGTTCGTCGGGGTGAGCATCGCGAACCCGGGGCTACTCTGCCTGATCGGGATCGTCTCCTCTTTTACCTTCTCGTCCTTGGGGACTATGGTCGGCGCTCTAGCGACCAGGATAGACCACATCTCTTTCCTCACCAACGTGGTGATCCAACCATTAGCTTTCTTGGGCGGGGTGTTCTACTCGGTCGAAATGCTCCCCCCGGCCCTCAAAGTGGCCACGCTCTTCGACCCGATCTTCCACATGGTCGACGTCGCCCGCTACGCTACCTTGCACGCCTCCGACCTGAACCCCTACCCGACCCTGGGGGTGGTTTTCTTCCTGGCCGCGCTCGCCTTCGCCGGGGCTTGGTGGGCGATAAGTAAGGGGCCCAGTGTCCGCTACTGAGACAACGGGGTCGGCGAAGCCCTCGGAGAGCGCCTGGCCTTTCGTCCTACTCACCTTCGGCGTCTCAAGGCTCTTTTTTTCCTTGGTCGGCACGCTCGCGTCGTCGCGCCTGCCCTGGGTCCCGCCGAGCCCGGTGTCGGCGCCTTCGGGCTACCTGGGCTACTGGGCCCACTGGGACGGGGCTTGGTACTCGGCGATCGCCACTGAGGGCTACGGCTTTCGGGCACCCGAGAGCACGACCTTCTTTCCCTTGTACCCAATGCTTATGTGGGTAGGAACCACTATAGGAGGGGGCCCCGCCCTGTGGGGCGTCCTCATATCCCTGACCGCGACCCTCTTCGCACTGTACTTCCTCTACCAGATAGCGGAAAAGCTACTGAACCCTCGCGCCGCGAGGGCTGCCACTCTAGCTTTCGCCTTTTTCCCCACGGCCTTCTTCCTGAACGCGGTATACACCGAGGCGCTGTTCCTAGCGTTCACAACCGGCTCTTTCTGGGCGGCCTACGTCCGCCGGGACTTGCTACTGGCGGGCGCTCTGGGCGCCTTGGCCGCCATGACGCGTAACTTCGGGGTGCTTTTGCTCATACCCTTAGGCTACGAGTGGCTGCGAAGCAGACGGGAGTTCGGGTGGCGTAAGGCGTTGGGTATAGGGTTCGTGCCGGTAGGTCTATTGGGGTACATGGTCTTGTTGTGGGCCCGGTTTGGGGATCCCTTGATCTCCTTCCGCCAGCAGAACGCTCACTGGAATCGCGAGCTCACCAGCCCCCTAACTACCCTAAAGGAGGCCTGGATCAGCGCCCGGGTAGGCCTAAACTATGTCCTCAATCCCGCGAGCCTTTTTTTAGGTCGAGCGCCGGGCCCGGCGCTCGAAGCTTCTAATACCTTGAACCTCACTTTTTTCGTCTTCTTGCTCATCCTCGTGGGCCTTAGCTTCGTCATCTTGCCACCGGGGCTCTCGGTGTACGCTTCGCTCTTTACGCTGCTGCCCGTACTCACGCCCAGCCCTTTATTCCCCCTCATGAGCCTGCCCCGCTTCATGCTCGGCGCGTTCCCGCTCTTTTTCGTCCTCGGCCATTTGCTCTCCCGCAGCAGGATCGCGCTCTACCTGTGGCTCCTCCTCAGCAGCGGTTTAGGCGCGGCTCTCACGGCCATGTTCGTTACCTGGAGGTGGGTGGCTTGAGCCGGGTGAATAAGCGGATGCCAAGGTCTGGTGGGAGATGACGGGGAGGCAGATCTCCGCTGTCAAGACAGTCCGAGGCTCCTCCGCCTGGCCGTTCGTTTTCGCGGTCTTTGCCCTCTCGCGTCTCCTCTTTCTCGGGACGGGTGTGTTCGCTGCGGCCGTGTTTCCTTGGGCGGAACCGGCCGGCGAGCCGTTGGAGCCGCCGGGCTTTTTGAATTATTGGGCTCACTGGGACGGGGCCTGGTACTCGGAGATCGCCACCGAAGGTTACGGACCTCATGCCCCCGAAAGCACCGCCTTTTTCCCCCTTTTCCCGATGATCGTGCGCGTCGCGGCGGCCATCGGCGGTGGGCCCGCCCTCTGGGGCGTCTTAGTCTCCCTGCTGGCCACCGTCTTCGCCATGTACTTCCTGTACCGGATCGCCGAGAAGTTCCGGGATAAGGAGGTCGCGAGGGCCACGATGGTCACCTTCGCCTTCTTCCCGACGGCCTTCTTCCTGAACGCCGCCTACACGGAAGCCTTGTTTGCGGCGTTCGCCACCGGATCTTTCTGGGCAGCTTACGTCCGGCGGGACCTGTTGCTCGCGGGCTTGTTGGGGGCCTTGGCCGCCGCCACGCGCAACTTCGGAGTGCTGCTGCTCATACCTCTGTACTACGAGTGGTTGCAAAGTAGACGGGAGTTCGGGTGGCGGGGGGCATTGCAGCTGGGTATCGTACCGATGGGCCTCGTGGGGTACATGGCCTACTTGTGGGGCCGGTTCGGGGATCCTTTGATCTTTTTCCGCCAGCAGGGCGAAGCCTGGGGCCGCGAACTTACCGACCCGGCGACCGGGCTGGGGATGGCTTGGGCCAGAGCGGGGGAAGGTCTGAGCTACTTCCTCGACCCCGTGACCCTCTTTCTCGACCCCGCGGCTGGTCCGGCGATCGAAGCCTCCAACACCGTGAACATGGTCTTTCTCGCCCTCTTCCTCGTCCTCATGGGGGTCGGCTTCGCCCTCTTGCCGCCGGGGCTCTCGGTGTACGCGTTCCTCTTCACGCTGCTGCCCGTACTCACTCCCAGCCCCGTAGTTCCCCTCATGGGCCTGTCCCGCTACATGCTCGGCGCGTTCCCGCTCTTCCTCATCCTCGGCTATCTGCTCTCCCGTAGCAGGGTCGCGCTTTACGTGTGGCTCTTCGTCAGCGGCGGCTTGGGTATGGCGTTCACGACCTTGTTCGTTACTTGGCGATGGGTGGCTTGAAAGAGCTGTCAGCCATCAGCAAGGGTAAAGCCAGAGA
>JALZFK010000111.1 GCA_030861585.1 Actinomycetota bacterium
TCGAGCGCTACTACTTGGGCAAAAGCTCCTCCGGCGGCTTTGGTCTCGGCTTGCCGATCTGCAAGGACCTTGTGGAGAGAATGGGCGGGGAGGTCTTGGTACGCTCGGAGGAGGGCGTCGGGACCTCCGTGAGTATAGAGCTGCCGGAGGCCGTCCCCGATGTCTAGGGTGCTCATTGTGGAGGACGACGCCGCCATGCGCGACATGGTCGGCTACGCGCTCGCCGAGGAAGGGATGGAGGTCGAGGCGGTCGCCGACGGCGAGAGCGCGCTCGAGATCTTCTCCAGCTCGGGCCCTTTCGACTTGGTGATCCTGGACGTCATGCTCCCGGGGATCGACGGCGTCACGGTCTGCAAGGAGCTGACCTCGCAGAGCGACGTCCCGGTCATCATGCTCACCGCCCGCGACGACGAGACGAGCGTCGTCGTGGGGCTGGAGGTTGGGGCCGATGACTACATCACCAAACCCTTCAGCTACCGGGAGCTGGTGAGCCGCGTCCGCGCGACCTTGAGACGCCGGCGCATCGATGCCAGGGCCTCCTCCAAGCAGGAACACCTGGAGTTCCCGGGGTTGATGATCGACCTGACGCGCCGCCAGGTAGTCGCGCAGGGTACCCTAGTGGGGCTCACAGCCGCGCAGTTCAACATCCTCGCGCTCCTCGCCTCCCACCCCGGGTGGGTCTATAGCCGAGGCCAGATCATGGCAACCGTGTGGGGCAGTGAGTTCTTGGGGGACTCTCGTGCAGCGGACATGCAGATCCGAAACATACGCGAGAAGATAGAGCCGGACCCCAAGAACCCACGCTATGTGCTGACCGCGCGCGGGATGGGCTACAAGTTCGCCGAGATCTAGACCTCTCCAAATGCCCGTAGCGCAGGTACTGACCGGGCCCTGCGATTATGTGTGTGCGCTCCTCACTACCCTCACCCTGTCCGCTCTGAGTGCCTCTTTGCCAACTCGGCCCGGGCTGCATTTAAGATCATATTTGCGCACTCTCGAACATACTCCCTTTAGTCATCGGTGCTCGGGAGTTTCTCGTCGATTAGCATGTCTTCTAGGTATGTCCCTACGCAACTTATCAGGAGAGGATTTCCTCGTCGGATGCGCTTCGTAGCTTGTGCCCAAACTCTATCCACTCGCCCAAAGCGTGTTTATCCGGGTTCTCCACTATGTATTTGGTCCCTGCTAGAGACGTCGATCCCAGGTCCGATTCCTTTGTTTTCATGCCTCCGCCCTCTATGTGTGCGGCCTGCGTTCTCGTTCCACGACTAGAGCCTCCAAGGGTTCCTCCTCCTTCGATCGGGCGGTACAGCTCTCACGCCGCCAGCAAGCATCACAGGGCCAGCTGGGGCGCAGCGTAGAAGATGGCGCCCAAGGTGAGAAGCCCTAGAAGCGGCTCACCCAGAGAAAAATCCCTGCGTATCCCACACCAGGAAGATGCCGCCCGGGCTCGTCGGGTCTTGTACCACGCCGACCAGCTTCCAGCTTTGCCTAGCGCCCTTGTTCAGCGATTCTTGTAACGCCTTAAGTGGGGATCCAGTGATCGCGGTATCTAGTTGGACATGCTCCGAATAGTAGCGCTCGGCCTCTTGTACACGGGGGGCTTGGCTCTGTTCTTCAGCCATAATTTCCTTCTTTCTGTTGCTATCCCTATTCTCACCTGGGTTTGTAAGCTCTTAGCAAGCCTCCGTCAGTTATTTGTAAAAGATTAGTTAAGAACATGCGGAACCCTTAGCCGAGAGTGCGGGGATAGACGTAGCCGTGGAAGGCTCATCTGCAGGGGTTGTCGCCGATCCCGCGCTGCTCGAGGAGGCGCTGTTGATCCCCATAGCCAACGCCATCCAGCATTCCGGCTCCGGCAAGAGTGTGCGTCTGCGCCTCTCTGGGGCATCGGTCACCGTCGAGGATAAGGCCGGAGGCATCCCCGAAGAGGACCTCCCCCACCTCTTCGAACGCTTCTATTCGCCGAGGAAAGACTTCGATTAAGGCGCGCACCGCTAACCCGCCAGCCAATCCAGGGCAACGGCGGCGGTCCAGGACTGGCGGGTCGAGCCCAAAGGCTCACCCGTGTAAGGATCGAAGTATTCCCCAAACCCCCGCTCGCGAGCTGCTCTAAGGATATACGTCGCAGACGTTCGGCCCGCTCCGGCTCGCCCGCACGTAGTAGTGACCACCACAGAAGCCAGTTGATAACCGGCCAGGTCGGTCCCCGCCAGTAACTGCGGGGGTGGAACCTCAGCTCTTCGGGGCTCGTACTCGGCGGCAGCGGCCAGCGCAAGCCAGGGTGTCCCGCAAACGCTGACGAGTCAAGTACTTCAAGGAGGGCCTCGAGCCGTTCGGGACTCTGGCCACCCGCAACAAGTGGAGCAAACCCGGCCACGGTTCGCACCCGCAGCGGCTTGTCGGCTCGCAGGTCGTAGTCCAGGCACAGATTGAGGTCAGCATCCCAGCACGCATCGAGACCCCGACGACCACGTTCCGCCCAACCGGCTATAAGCTCCCTATCCTCATCCGGGGCTCCAACCACCTCGGCTATCTCCAGCAACGCCTCGTTAGCGGCAATCAGGATCGCGCTGGACAGAACGTCCTTTACCAAGAACGGGTGGGATCGGTAGATGATCCTCTCGTCGCAGCCATCCCTCTTTACGAGGCTCACTAGCCATAGGTAGCGATCGTAGTCCGCCTTGGTAGGTCTCTGAGAGGGATCGGCGACGTGCTGGAGGTCGTAGCGAGGATAAGGTGGCAGGTCGCCTACCTCTACCGCCGCAAGAGCGGTATCCCATCGCGGAGAGTTGTCGGTCCCGCTCCCCCAGGGATGATAGATGGTCACCAGCCCAGATTCCTCGGGATCTCGAAAGGTCGCCAGATATCGATGCCAGGCAAGGAGCCTGGGGTAAATATCGTGCAGGAAGGCACGCGTAGAGGAAAGCGACTCCTCGCCCTCACACCCGGCGGCATCCCAGATACGCCAGACGGCGATGGCATGAACCGGCGGCTGGCTAAGGCAGCTGGTGTACGGTGGCGCAGTCGGGGCGTCGGGGGAGGCCGCGGCGCAAGCCCAGTGCTCCGCGCCGGGATAATAGCTGTGGGGCGGGGCCTTCGGGTTGAAGACGATATGGGGAACCTTGCCGGTCTTCCACTGGTGAGCGAACAGGGTACGGAGTTCGAGGGCGGCACGACGTACGTCGAGGTGCGCAAGCCCGATGGCTATGAACGCGCTGTCCCAGCTCCACTGGTGAGGGTAGAGCCCTGGCGCGGCACGGGTCCAACCTCCCATATCGTTTTGGCGTAGAACCTCTTCTGCCTGCACAGCCAACTCTTTAGGCTCCTCGAGAAGCTCTTTCGGAGAAGGTGTCACTGTCAGGACTTGGTCTCATATCCTTTCGCATCGCTTGGTGTCCTCTTCTAGGACGCCCCCGGTATGCCGTCGTGGTCTTCACCAACCCGCACCCCGTGCTCGTAGACCAGCTCGCCCCCGAGGTAGCCGGAGAGCCCGATGAGCGCCGCCCCCAACGCGGAGAGGGCCAGGGCGGGTCCGTCCGCCTTGTGGTCCTTCCGGCGTCGGAGGCTTAGGAGGTAGCTCCCAACGAGGGTCACGTTCGTGAGGCCGTGATAGAGAGCTATCCTGCGGACGGGCCGGTTCTCTATCTCGTAGTAATCCAAGAGCCCGGTTGCGGCCGCGCCCACCGCTCCTAAGAGGCCAAAGACAAGGCTGTAGTGGGCAGCTTTGCTTAAGCCCTCTTCGTCGATGCCGAGTCTGGTGAGCACGTCGAACGTGGTCGAGGCCGGCAAGAGCGAGGCCGGGATCGCCTGCAGGATCGGGTGGACGGGGTGGCCAAAAACCGTTAGTCGGGGCATAAGATCTCCTCTCCGCTAGATTAGAGCTTCAAATTACTTGCTGCTCGCCATTGTTTGGTTCCTCTCAATCTTTTCCTGGGTGCCGACCTTGACTGGCCCACTCTTCTATAGAGAGGGCAGGGACACCGAAGGTATCTCGTAGAGCCGAAGGGTCTGCAGCGAAGCCCACGGCGTCGAAGAAGGCCATCATGTTCGCCAGCTCCCTGGCGTAGTGGGAGGTGCGTCCGTAGAGGTGCATCGCGATCAGGGGCAAGTGGAACACCCGTATTCCCTTTCCACGCCCCCTTCCAAGACGCTCGAAGGCCTCGTCGAAGGTGAGAGTCTCTGGGCCAGCGAGTTCGTAACGACCCTGCAGGTCCGTCTGAAAGGCCCGCACGGCGGCTCGGGCTATGTCGTGGGCGGCGATAAAGGAGACGGGCCGCCGCTGGCTACCGGGGACGAAGGCCACCGGTCCCTGGATCATCATGTCGAGCGTCTCCATAAATATGGCCGGGCGCAGAACGGTCGAAGAGACGTCCTGTGCAGCCAGCAGCTCCTTCTCGAAGCGGGCCTTCTCCCGGAACGCCTCAACTCTCTGGGCCATCGGATGGTCTGCCAGATGTACCGAGCTGTAGACGAAGCGCCCGA
>JALZFK010000118.1 GCA_030861585.1 Actinomycetota bacterium
TATGGACGGCCACGCTCGCGGCTTGGCGGTACGCATCTCTTGCGGCCCTCGTCACCGCGGCGGTTTCGCCGCTCGCGCTCGCCGCCCTCGACGTTGGGGGAGGTTACGAGAACGCGCTCGTCTTGGCCGCAGTCTTTTGGTCGCTTTTGACCTTCTTCGCCCAGCGCGAGAATATCCGCAGGCTCATAAGCGGACGGGAGGCGAGGATCGACGCCCCTGTCGGCGACGAGCGCGGCGAAGCGCGCCGCGGGAGGAGGGTGCGATGACCTTCGCCAACCAGCTCACCTTGGCCCGTCTCGTAGCGGTCGTGCCGGTCATGGGGGCACTCTACGTGCAGTTTCCCGGCAACCGGACCGTGGCGACGGTGGTCTACGTAGCGGCGATCCTTACCGACTACTTGGACGGCATCCTGGCCCGCAGGAGCAAGGAGGTGACGGCCTTCGGGAAGCTTATGGACTCGATCGCTGACAAGGCGCTGATCGTCTCTTTGTTCTTCGCCCTCGTCGCCGAAGGCTCGATGGCCGCGTGGATGGCGGCCATCATGGTGGTGCGCGAGTTCGCCGTGACGGGTCTGCGCATGGTGGCGCTCGAGGCTGGCGAGGTGATAGCCGCGAACCGCTGGGGCAAGGCCAAGATGGTATCCCAGAGCTTCGCCGTCCTTATCCTCCTGTTCGGTTACGTTCAGGTGGGCTACTGGGTCATGCTCGTCGCCACGTTGCTCACACTCCTCTCGGGTTGGTCGTACCTCAAGGACACACCGAGGATCCTCGCCGCCTCCTCTACCGGACAGGCTCGGAAATCGTAGGTGGACGCCTCGTGACGATGCCGCCGAATACCGAGAATTCGCTTACCACCGCCGAAGTCGAGATGGTACTCCGCCGGGCAGCCGAGTTCAGCGCTCGCCGGAGGGGCTCTACCTCCGGTCACCGCACCATCTCCCCCGAAGTCCTCGTGCAGGTGGCCGGCGCTTTGGGCATCGCCGAGCAAGACGTCCGGCGCGCACTCTACGAGCTGTTCTCCGATCGAACCACCGAGCCCCACTCTTTGTCGCAAAGGCTCTATGGCCCCGCACGCCTCCGGGTAGCGAGGGAGATCGAGAGTCCCCCGGAGACCATCCGGGCTCATCTCGAGGACCTCCTGACAAGGGAGCAGGGCCTCAAACTCCGCCGCAAGACCGAGGCAAGCTCCTTGTGGGATGCCGGGGACCTTTTGGGTACTATGCGCCGAGCCCTGGACTTCTCGGAGCACCGCTCGCTCTTGAAGGCTCGTGGCGTGGAGCTCAGGGTCGAGGACGTGGGCTACGGGCGTTCGGGAGCCAACCTCACCGCCGACGTTGCCAATCAACGCGCAGAATACCTCTCTTTGGGCGGTATCTTAGGTGCCACGCTCGCCCTCCCTCTGGCGATAGCCGGGGCCTACGAGTGGCTCTACTTCCTAGGGATCATACCCGCCATCGCCGCTTCCGGTTTCGGTTTTAAGCTTGCTTACAGGAAGTCTTGTGCCGATGTGCGCCGAGCCATGGATGGCCTCCTTGACTCCGCCGAACAGGGACCGCCCAAGGAAGAAAAACCATCCGAACGCCCCCCTGACCAGCCGCCCGGAGAGATCCGACACCTCAAGCCCATCCCCAAGTTTACGCTCCGGCCGAAGGAGTAGCTGTTTAGCTGGCTATGGGCGGAGGCTGGTCCGCTTAAGTAAACACCTAGAAAGGGAGTCGACCGGCTCGCGGCGTTCGGCGACGGGTCGGACAATAACTGACGGGCCGAAATACCGACTAGCTGACGAGCTGACGAAGGCTTATATTTAGGACGTGCCGTTCGCCGTGCTAAAAGAGATATTCGGCTTCGACTCGTTCCGGCCCGGGCAAGAAGAGGCGATCCGGGCCGTCCTCGACGGGCGGGACACCCTGGCCGTGATGCCGACCGGAGGCGGGAAGAGCCTCTGCTACCAGGTGCCGGCCCTCATGATGGAGGGCCTGACGGTTATCGTCTCGCCGCTCATCTCCCTGATGAAGGACCAGGTGGACTCGTTGCTGCAGAGCGCGGTCGAGGGAGCGGCCACGCTGCACTCCGGGCTCTCGCCGGAAGAGCGGTGGGAGGTCGAGCGTAAAGTCCGAACCGGCGAGATCCAGATGCTCTATGTCGCCCCCGAACGCCTGCGCTCGCTAGAGTTCGTCCTGACTTTGCGCAGGACCGGCGTGGGCCTCTTCGTGGTGGACGAGGCCCACTGCATCTCCGAGTGGGGGCACGATTTTAGGCCGGACTACCTCTTTTTGCCTCGGGTTGTGCGGGATCTCGGCAATCCTCCGGTCCTCGCCCTCACGGCGACCGCAACACCACGCGTGCGGCAGGATATCCTGCGTTCTTTGCGGATGCGCGAGCCCAAGGTCGTGGTAACCAGCTTCAACCGGCCGAACCTCACCTATCGTGTTGTGCCGGCCAAAGGTAAGAAAGACAAGCTGCCCCTGATCCTCAGCTTTATCCGGAACTCTCCGCCGCCGGGGATTATCTACGGCACCACGCGTAAGGAGTGTGAAGAGTTGGCGGCGAGCCTCAAGCGCGCAGGCGTAGACGCCGACTATTATCACGCCGGGATGGGTGCGGCGGAACGCTCGAGCGTTCAAGAGCGCTTCATGACTGACGAGCTAGACGTGGGGGTCGCGACGGTGGCCTTCGGGATGGGGGTGGACAAGCCGAACGTGCGGTTCGTGATCCACGCGAGCGTTCCCGGGAGCCTCCCGGCTTACATCCAGGAGGCCGGCCGCGCGGGGCGCGACGGGGAGCCCAGCGAATGCGTGGTCTTGTACCGGGGCGCAGACCTCGGGCGACGCAAGCGGCTCGTCACCATAAATGCCGCTGGCGCCGAGGAGGTGCAGTCGTTCTTCCGCGCTCTCTCGCGCCTGGCGCACACGGGAAGGGTAAACGTGCCGCCGGCTTCTTTGAGCTCTTTAAGTAGCGTAGAGCTGGACCTCGCGGGGACGCTCCTCGCGGGGCTCGAGGAGGTGGGGCTGCTTTCGCGAGGCTACGACCTGTGGGGCGACGTCGAGGTACGCCGGGTGGACGAGGAGCCCGAAGGCTTACGCGAGGAAGTCGCCCGCATCCACGCCGCCCTGCCCGGCGAAGGAGGTGCGATTGCCCTGCCGGAGCTCGCCCGCCGCGCGGACGTACGGCCTGTCGTCGCCCAGACGGCCCTCTTCAGGCTCATGGCAGACGGGGTCGTGGAGGTTTTGCCCCGCGGCTCCCTCGCCGACATCCGGCTCAGGAAGGAGAGCCTCGACGAGGGTAGCCGCCAGTCCGTCGCCGCCCGGCTCAAGAGCCGTACGAAAGCGGCCTACGACCATATCCGCACCGTCGAAACTTACGCCACCCTCACTACCTGCCGCCGGGAACATCTCCTCAGGCACTTCGGCGACACGCAAGAGGTCGCCCCCTGCGGTGGCTGCGACATCTGCCTCGGGGAAGCCGAAGAAGCCGCAACACTTCCCGAACGCGCTACCGTGACCACCCAGACGACTATCCCCGTCGCGGACCGCACCTTCGTTCCGGAAGAGGAGCCGAACGGAGCTACCGGCGCTCCTCCCACCGCTTTTGATGAGGAGCTCTTCGAGCGTTTGCGGGTGTGGCGCGGGGACCAGGCGCGCCGCCAACAGGTCCCCGCCTACGTCGTTTTGCACAACTCCCACCTCGAAGAAATAGCCCGCCACAGGCCGCGGAGCGTCCACGAGCTCGGCACTATAAAAGGCATAGGTCTAAGACGCGCTGCTCGTTACGGCGACGAGATCTTAGCTTTGGTGCGCGGCGAAGAGCCGGAAGTAGAGGCCCAGAGCCTGCCTCTGGACTACCGCCAACACCTGGAGGCTGCCGAGCGCCTCCTCCGATCCGGGAGCGGAGCAGCCGCCGTCCCCGAGCTAGCCCGCGCCTTGGAGATCGGGGGCGAGGAGGCGAAGAAGGCTGTAGACGGCCTACTCTCTCCCTAACTCCGCCACCCTTCGGCCCATGATCTACAATGCTGGGTAGCTGACCAGCTGAAGGAAAGGAGGCCGCATGAAGCTAAGAGGCAAGAAAATCGTGGTTCTCGTCGGCGAGGGGTTCGAGGATCTCGAATACTGGGTAACGGTGATGCGCCTCAGGGAGGAGGGGGCGGAGGTGATCTCGGTGGGTCCGACGTTAGATCCAGTCCCCGGCAAGAATTTCCTGGAGGCCCGGGCGGATGCCAAGGCGGAGGACGTGGATGCGCAAGAGCTTGACGGCGTGGTTATTCCCGGTGGCTGGGCCCCGGACAAGCTCCGACGCTACCCGGAGATCACCGGCCTCGTAAAGGTGGTCCACGAAAGGGGCAAGACGGTGGGCATCATTTGCCACGGCGGCCTCGTCGCGATCTCGGCGGGCATCGTCGAGGGTGCCAGTGCTACAGGTTCCCTTGGGATAAAGGACGACCTCGAAAACGCCGGAGCAACCTGGGTAGACAAGCCCGCCTTCCGGGAGGGCAATCTCGTTTGGGGGCGCGTCGTTCCAGACATCCCCGCCTTCTGCCGCGAACTGGTCGCGGCGTTAGCCGAGCAGGAGTAGAGCTCAACTTCGATACCGCAGCTGTGCACGTGCAGGAGAATCTTTTGACGGTAGCCAGGACCAGGGCGAAGGAACCTGAGACCGTCATGTATACCACCGGCCTTGCCTTGATTTCTGAATATATGTGCTATACTCACACAGCATTACCCCGGTGCTCGACTCCTCCTTTCCCTTTCCCCACCTATGGACGGGCACCGGGTTCTTTACAGCTCCTCATAGCCCTTGTCGGTAACCTTTGGGCCGTGACTAGTGGGGGGCTCGCGAGCTGGGGCCGCCAACGAGTACCACTAGCATACCCTCGAGCAGGTGCTGTCTCGCTTACTCTATTAATATAAGCGATCTCCAAAACCACGGTGGTCGCGAGGGGCTAAGGCCGTCGAAGATCAGCGCGGTCAGTATTTCTGGCAGCTCTTCCGAGCGGGAACAGAGTTGCTGATCTCCGAACAATTGAAGAACCGGGAGTCCTAGGAGGTCGCCAGCCATAGAGCGTACCGCCAAGGGTACGTCGGTGGGCCGCAAGCGTCCCTGCTAGATCTGCGCTCGAAAGCAATGTTCAGCGATCTCTAGCGTGCCCCGTACCAACTGCTGGTAATAGAGGCCGCGCAATTCCGAGTTGGCCAGGATCTCGGGGATTACGGCTCGGAAAGCTTCGGCGTTGGGCCATATCAGGGCGATTCTGTGACGCATGTACGCGACAAAGAAGCTTCTGACGTCTGGTTCTGCTCCCAGCGCAAAACGCTCCCGACGCCACTCCGTCTCGTTCAAGCGGTCGAGTATGCCAAGCAAAACGTCAGTATTGCTCGCGAAATAGTTGTAGATCGGCCATCGGCGATCCCCACTGTCGTGGCGATGTTCTCGACGGTGGCGTGGTAAAGGCCCTTCTCGGCGAAACCCTCGTTGCCGCGTCTAGGATCTGCGCTCGCCGCGCCGCGATCATCTGCTCCTCCTGGATGGGATCGTGAACCTCGGACAAGGTGTACCTTCCTCTTAAGACGCATATGGCGGTGCTAACGGCTGTCTAGCAGAGCTACCGTGACCGTGCTCGAGTTCTGTAACATAAACAAGCTCCCGAAGTAACGAGTAATGGCTTTTCGCAAGCCGGTTGACAGCCAAAGCCAATGGCTTGGCGCCTTCCGATGGAGCTGCAGCTTCGTTGGTGAAGGTGGCCACGCCTCGGCCGGAACAGGCTTGGTATTATGGCGGCGTGATGAAGAGCGTCGGCGCCGTGTTGTTTGGCATACTCCTCGCGCTCGGGATCGGGGCGTTGGTGGTCTTCGGTATCGTCGCGCCTGCCTTTACGAGCTTTCTAGGCTCGGAGTTCACCTCCACGGCTCTCCCAACGGTCGTGATAGTTTTCGCCGCGGCCTTCGCCTTTTATTTCGGTGGTATGCTTGCTTCGTATAAGGCGCCGTCGCGTCGCCGGCTGCACGGCGTGATGGTGGGAGTGGGGTCCTTCGCGATCTCACCCCTCGTCAACCTTGGCGCCTCTGCCTTAATGGGGAGCAACAACGACCCCTTTGCCAATCTCCGTACCCCTGGGGCTTTCGTTTTTACCGGCGCACTCTTCGTTGTGGTCCTCGCGGCCTCCTACGTGGGGGCACGTCGGGGCGAGACCCTCTACGCCTATAACCAGGCCTTTATCCGTAGGCAAGAGCGCCGACAAAGGTCCAAAGAAGCCTCTTAGTGGGTAGGGCTGGAAGCATAAGGCTCGTTTCCACGCCCCGAGGCTGACGAGTATAAACGCCGGCCGGTTTGACCAGGAGCTATCGGGCCTGAACGCCGAGGATGAGGCGGCCTTGGGCGTCCATACGGGCGTTAGATTCGAGATCGGGGACGCCTATGTCGGAGGGGTCGTCGCCGACCCCGATTAGGTACACCCGCGGCTCCTCGACGCCTTCGGTGGGGTCGGAGACGTAGCGGCGCCATGCCATATCGCTCCAGACGAAGGTTATGACGGGCTTGGATGGTGCGCCGTGGCTGCCGGGGCCTACGTGAACCTTCGGCAGCCCCAGGGCCTTGGAGATGGAGGCCACCGTGCGCGTGTGCTCGCTCGCGTTGAACAACGAGATCCCGGACCGGAGGCGCTGCTCGGGATCCGAGACCCTCCTCAGGAGCTCCAGGGCTTCTTGTAGCTCCCACGCGTGACGGCGGCTCTCTTCCTCTGCCTCCCGTAGCTGCGCCTCCAGGTCCGCGGCTCGCTCCTCGGCCAGGAGGCGTGCCGCTTCGGCCTCCTCGAGGCGCTCCTCGAGGTCGTCGGCCACCTGCTGCGTTTGTTCGTCGCTCCGCTGCAGGTCTTCTTCGTGCGTCCTGGCTTCTTCGAGGGCCTCCCGCATCTCGGTTTCCATAGCTTCTGACTCCTCCAAAACAGCCTCGAGCTCGGCGATGCGATCCTCGAGGCGCGACCTCTCTTCCGCACCCTCCGCGATCCGCCGCTCCAGCTCCTCCTCGGCAGCCTTTTCGTCCGCGACCCTACCGCGCTCCAGTTCCTTCAGGCGCTCCTTATAGTGGCGGGCTTCCGATTCTTGTTGCGTCCGAAGGCCAATGAGACGCTCTTCGAGGGTCGCAACCTCGGACCCGCGGCGTTCCTCTTCGACGGCGAGGCGATCCTCGAATTCCTGTCGAGCCTTCGCCATCTCCCCGGCGTGCTGTTCCCGCAAAGTATCGATATCCGCCGCTCTTTGGGCCTTCAGAGCCGCGATGCGGCGCTCCGCCGCCTCCTTCTCCTCCGCGAGGCGCGCCGCGTGTACCCGCTTAAGCTCGCGCTCGCGTCCCTCAGCGAGGCGTTTGATCTCCTGGAGTTCCTTCTTGCGGCGTTCCTCGGCTGCCGCCGATGTGTGCTCCAGCTCGAGCCTGAGCTCCTCGATCTCGGCCTGGCGCTCCTCGATCTCCGAGTCCAGCCGTCTCTGCAGCTCCAGCTCCCGGTTCGCGGCTTCGCTACTCAGGGTCTGGAGCTCTTCCGCATGGCGCTCTTGCTCCGCGCGGAGGAGTTCCTCGTGCTCGCGCCCGATCTCCTCCCTGAGGGTGCGCTCGAGCTCGATCCTCTGCCCCTCGGCCTCGCGCCGTAAAGCCGCAACCTCTGCGCGATGCTCCTCTACTAGTGCCTCGATTTCCCCGGCGTGGGCGCTCCGGAGATCCTCGATCTCGATACTGTGGCGCTCTTCGAGGTCCTGGTAGCCGTCCCGGAGCTGCTCTTCCCATTGCTGGGCCGCTTGTTTGAGGTTTTCTACCTCGGCCTTGTGACGTTCCTCGAGGGCCGCACGCTCCTTGCGCAGCTCCTCCCTTAGAGCAGCAATCTTCTTCTCGGGCTCAGCAGCTGTGGATTCGGTGCGACGTCCCTCTTCCCGAAGGGCCGCCGATTCCGCGATGTGTTTATTGTGTAAGCGTAGCTGATCGTCAGCCCTCTGCTGACGCAGGTCGTTGAGCTCGGCCCGGAGGACTCGAGCCCCTTCCTCGATAGCCGCCCGCGCCCGCTCGCTCTCCTCGAGCTCTTCCAGGGCTCGACCGCGTGCCGCTATCTCTTCCTGGGCCGCCCGCAGGGCTTGGCCGG
>JALZFK010000157.1 GCA_030861585.1 Actinomycetota bacterium
CCGGGAGAGTTCGCCGAGAGCGTGTTGTTGCCGGGCGATCCCCGGCGGGCGAAGTACGTCGCCGAGAACTTCTTCGAGGGCGCGAAGCTGGTGACCGAGGAGCGGGGAATGCTGGGCTACACCGGCAGCTACAAGGGGGAGCCAATCTCGATCCAAGCGACGGGCATGGGATGCCCGAGCGCGGCGATCGTGACGGAGGAGTTGATCCAGCTTGGTGCCAAAAACCTCCTCAGGATCGGGACCTGCGGAGGTTACCATCGGGAGATGGAGCTCGGGGACCTCGTGATCGCCACCGCCGCCACCCCCGCCGACGGGACGGTCTCAAGCATCACGCGAGGGCTCCCCTACGCACCGGCGGCCCACTTCGACGTGCTCCACGCAGCCTATCACGCCGCCCAGAAGGGCACCGGGAGGCAGACGTTCATAGGCCCGATAGTCACCTCGGATCTTTTCTACGACCCGGAGGAAGAACCGGCTGTCCTATGGGGCAACCTGGGGGTGCTCGCCGTCGAAATGGAGGCTGCGGCGATCTTTACCATAGCGACGATGCACGACGTCAAGGCGGGGTGCTTGCTGACGGTCTCCAACACCATCGGCGAAGAGGACGCACGAGTGAGCGATGAGGGACTGCAAAACGCGGTGGACGACATGGTAGCTCTAGCGCTCGACACCCTTAACGTCTTAAACTAGAGCCCTTCGGGGGGAGCGAGTGGGAGAGCTGGGACCCGCGGTCGGCGCCTAGGGCGTCCGGGACGGGGTCCTCGAAAGGTTTTGGTAGAGACATTGACGATCCTCAACGAGTCGGGAGTACCGGACGTCGTCTCCCCTCTGTGCGGCCTCTTCGGCCTCGCGGAGAGACTCCCAAACGCTCTTTTCGTCGTGGCGGGTACCCACTCCGACGTGCATTTGGCCCAGTCCCTCTCCGGTCCCCTCGCCGGGACACCCGCGACCCGTCCCGCCGGCAATGGCTCCGGCGTGCACCCCCGGGTGGTGTTCGTGGCTTTGCAACCAGACGAGGAGCCGAACGGCGGCGCTCTCGCTTCCCGTGTAGTCGAGGTAGCGACGGGCTTTGGCACGGGATTGGTACTGCTCGTCGCCTGCCGCTCGGTAGGACTGCTCGGGGTGGACGCGGGCTTCGAGGCCGTGCTCGCCGAGCGCCGCCTGGGCTTGCCGGTGCGGGCCGTGTTCCCGGATCCCGACACAGGCGGTTTCGGCGTCCTGGGCACGGACCTCGAGGACGGCGCGATCCGGGCCCTCGTAGATCTTTGTCCCCAAGGGATCCCCGAGGCTGAGGAAGAAGTATATCGCCCCAAAGAAGGCTACCACCCCAAAGAGAACCTCTTCGGCAAGTTTTCGTTCCGGAGCCGGCCCGGACGCAGGGTCCCGCCGGGGAGAGAAGCACATCAGCAGGTCGTAGTAGTCGGCGCCCTCCCCGATTCCCAGGAAGAGCTCGCCTCCGAGCTCGCGCGGATCGGAGTTAAGGTAGCCGGCGTCGTGCCGTCCTCTGAGGCGAGTTGGCTGCCGGCCATCGACGAAGGGACGGTCGTGGCGGTAGCGGACCCATACCTCGTAGGGGCTTGCCGGGCGGCCGAGGAGCGCGGGGCGACGGTGGTCAGGACCCTCTTGCCGATCGGCGTGGACGGCACGGCCCGCTTCATCCAGGACGTGGCCGCATCGGCCGGAGTCAGGACAAACGAGGCGGATCGGGCCCGCCAAGTCTGGGAGGGGCTGGAGCCCTTGCGGAACCGCATCCGCGGCCGGCGCATCTTTTTCACGGGCGATTCGGGCCTCGAGATACCGCTCGCCCGTTTCCTGGTCGGCGCCGGAGCGGTGGTCCTCGAGGTGGGGACGCCCCGGCTGGAGAAGAGGTTCCTCGCGGCGGAGCTGGCGGCGTTGGGGGAGGACGTGGACGTGGTCGAATCGCCGGAGTGGCGGGCGCAGCTGGATCGGATAGAGTCTGCCCGGCCGGACGTGGTGGTGGCGAGCCCGGGGCTTTACGTCCCGCTCGTGGCACGCGGGCATTTGTGCCGCTCATCGCTAGACTTCCTGTCTTTGGGGATCCACGGCTACGGGGGCACCCGTCGGGTTTTGAAGCTCTTCGTACGGACCTTCGAGCGGGCCGAGAGGCTGGACGCTCTCAACCTGTGAGGCGTTTTAGGACGGGGCGATCGTGAGGGTCCTCCTGCGCGGCGTGTACGAGGGGCCAGGGAGCCACGGCATCCTGCGGGTAGCGGCGAGCATGAGGGGGGTACACGCCGTTCTGCGAGCGTACCCGGGAGAGTGGGGCTTCTCGGCGCTACACGCGGCCTGGACACGCGGTGGTGAACCGGTACCCATTTCTTTGAGCCCCATACGGTACCGGCCAGACGGGCCTCGAGCGCCGGGGAACCTGGCCCGCGACCTCTCGGAGACAGCGCGCCGCCGCCCCGAAGCGCAAGCTTTGATCTTCGCGCGCTCCGAAGCGGCGCTACTCTCGGGTGAAGAAGCACCCATCCTCGCCCTCCCCGAAAACCCTCAAACCGGCCAGACACCGAAGCTCGTAACTTGTGAGTGGGAATCCCCCAACACGCGGGAGGTGGAGGCTACGGACTTGGGACTAGCGGAGCTCGTCAGGGCCCACGCCTTGCCCCAGCAAAGAAGTCCGGCACCGACGGTCAACATCTTCGGTCCGCCCGTTTTCGGTCCTAACGCGGCGGCGGAGATCGCGGAGGTGGAGCGTATTTTGAACCTCATCGGGGTCGGCGTGAACGCCCGGGTCCCCTTAGGGGCTTCGGTCGAGGATCTTTCGCTCCTCCCACGGGCGTGGGCGAACGTCGTCCTCTATAGAGAGACGGGCGAGTCGGCATCGTTGTACCTACAGGACGAGTTCGGGATGCCGCGGGTGACCACACCCCCGGTCGGTTCGGCTGGGACGGGGGCGGTCTTGAGGGCCGTCGGCCAGATATGCTCTTTGGAACCGAAAAAGGTGCAGCGGGCGGTGTGGGCGGAGCTCGCTCGGACGGCGAAGCTGCCGTGGTACGCTCGATTGGCAAGACCCGAAACCTTTCGAGGGCGCCGCGTGGCCCTTTTCGGTGACTTCACCTATGCAACGGGCCTCGGTTACACCCTGGCCCGCGAGGTTGGTCTCGAGGTGACGTGGGCGGGCACGTACCTCGACAATTTAAAGAACGACTTCCTCTTCCACGCCAAGGGCACCTTCACTAACGAGGCGTTCGTCGCCGATGACCCCGAAACCGTCGCCGCCCGCGTCGAGGCCACGGCTCCCGATCTCCTCGTAGGGACGTACCTCGAAGGGGAGATCGCCGATACTTTGGGCATACCGTTCCTCCCCCTTTGCCCTCCCACCACCGAGCACTCGTTCGCGGAGCGCCCGCTCATGGGTTACGTCGGCTCCAGCGTCCTCGCCGATGCCCTCGACGGCGTTTTGCGGGTGCCCCCAGAGCCGCGGGAAAAGCCCTCGCAGGAGGAGATGACGCAAGGGATCGAGTGGACCGAGGAGGCGTTGGAAGAGCTCGAAGAGATACCGGCCTTCTTGAGGGGGCGGGCACGCAGGCTCGCCGAGGAGCACGCCAGGGCTTTAGCGTCGCCCAAGGTGACTCCGGAGATCCTCGAAGAATCCCGCTCCTGAGCCGGTATAATCCTCCTCAGAGGCTAGAGGGAAGGAATTCTTGGGCATCAGGGACTTTATCCGGCACCTCCAAGAGCACCGGGAGAAGGCAAAGAAGTCGGACGTCCTCTCGAAAGCCGAGCGCGAGGAGACCCTGCGCGAGGCGGAGATGATGGTCGGGATGGCCGAGGCGGCCGTCAAAGAGCTCGAGTCGGTCATCGCGAACCGGCGAATCAACCTCCCCGAAGAGCACGCCGTTCGTTTCGCCCAGGACATCTTCCTGTACCTAAAAGACGAAGAAGAGAAGGTCAAAGAGAAGCTTCGCTAATTTTTCTTCGGCATCGCGCTGGTGCGGGGTTTACCTGCGCCTTCTCCGACCCCTCCTTCTTCCGCCGTCATCGTCGTCCTCATCATCGCCGTCGTCGTCTCCTCCGCCGAGGCAACCGATGGCGAAGAGCAGCACGGCGGCCATACTGCCGGCTATGCCGAGCTTGAGGAAGTCGCAGCGGCTCAGCTCTCGATCAGCTTTCCCAACTTTCATCGACACTCCTCCTTTAGAGTCTTCTCGCACGTGTCCGCATTTTACGAGCGTTGTCTCAAAGAGTGGCGGGTCGGACACCTCGGTTATCCAAGACGCTTGACGAGCACCGCCTGTGTCGGGGAGAGCTCATGCTCGTCGAGGAACTGCTCCATGATGCCTTCGAGATCGACCATGCGACGCCCCCGCAGCTTGGGGTGGCGAATGCTTATCCTCAGGGCGTCTCCGAAGGTCTCGGACTCTATTTCGAGGATGCTGCCTTCTTCGATAGAGAGGAAGACGTCGGTGAGCACAGCTTCGGCGGCGACGGCGAGGTCGCTCAAAGCGCCGCCGCGCAGCCCGCCCACGGCGCCCAACCAGGAGACGAAGTGGCGGGCTTCGCCGGCACGGGCAAACTCCGCCGGGAACTCTTTTTTGCGCGACGTTCGATCCACGCAGTAAGGGTAACATTGAGGAAGGTAGCTTCGGGCACCCTGGTATACTCAGAGAAGGCGCCTGGGCGGAAACCCGGGCGGCAGGTTTTCGTATCTACTTTCGACGCAATAGAGCCGCCGACGGCCGATAGGAGGTAGAGAGGTTGAAACAGAGATCGGCTCTTTTCCCGGCGCTCGCTCTGATACTCGTCCTGGCGGTGATCGTGGGCTATCTTCTGGGCAGGGACGGAGGGTCGGAAGAGAAAGCGCAGAACGTGGCGCAGGAGGCGCCCAAAGCGTCGGCCGACATCCC
>JALZFK010000171.1 GCA_030861585.1 Actinomycetota bacterium
CAACCTGCTACAAGAAAGGGGACTAGAACCATCATGCCCCAAACGAAAGCCACCCTCGCGGAAAAGAAATTGCTCAAGCCGATCAAAACCCTAACTTCATCTTGCTCGTATAAAGGCCCGAAAAGCCCGCGCGATTATAGCATTAAAGGTGGTCAGCCAGTCAGCATTTCAGCTTGTTAGCAAGGAGGCTCAGGGAGAAACGGCCGCGCAGCACCACACCCTAAACGGGAAAACAGCTGGTATAGGGCTGCTTGCGCACGGCGCGAATGCAGCATACTCGGCAGTGTCTGATCAGCTGACCAGCTGATCGCCCGACAGCTTTAGAGCCCGAAGGGTTCTCTCCGCGAGTTCCAGGGGGTTTAGACCTGAGCCGCGCACCGTGATGCGGCCCTCCCTCCCTGCGACCACGCCCCCGGTAGCCTTACGGATGAGGGCAGGCCCCGCCGACGATGCGGTGATGCCGGTGATGCTAAAGGTACCCGAACGGTAGTTGACCGCCGTGGCGCCCATCTCGCGAGCGAGGAGCTTTATGCGGGAGAGGCCAAGTAGGTTCAAAGTCGGCTCGGGAAGTTCCCCGAAACGTTCTTGCAGCTCTTCGGCCAGATCGTCGAGCTCCGCAAGCGTATGCACCCCGGAGGCCCGACGGTATAGGTCCACCCGTTCGGCTTCGTTCCAGACGTAATCGACCGGCAGGTAAGCGTCCAGCGCGAGCTCCACGAGCACCGGGGACGCGCTCTCCTCCTCTACCGGCTGGCCCTTCGCGAGGGCGACCGCCTCTTCCAGGAGGCTCAGGTACATCTCGAAGCCCACCGCCGCGATATGTCCCGACTGCTCCGAACCCAAAAGGTTTCCGGCACCGCGGATCTCCAGGTCGCGCATCGCGATCGCGAACCCGCTGCCCAGCTCCGTGAAGTCCATCAAGGCTTCCAGACGCTTCTGAGACTCTGGCGTAGCGCTGAGAGGAGCGAAGAGGTACGCGTAAGCCTGCTCGGTGGAACGGCCGATCCTACCACGCAGCTGGTAGAGCTGGGCGAGGCCCATCGCGTCGGCGCGGTCCACGACGAGGGTGTTTGCGGTGGCGACATCCAAACCGCTCTCGACGATGGTCGTGGTAACCAAGACATCCGCCTCCCGGTCGAGGAAACGCCGCATCACGCCCTCCAAAGCTCGCTCGGGCATCTGGCCATGCGCCGTCATGAACCGTACGCTCGGCACGAGCGTGCGCAGCCCTTCTGCGACCTCGTCGATGCTTTCAACCCGATTGTGGACGAAAAACACCTGACCACCACGCCGGACCTCCTTCTCGATGGCCCTGGCTACCAGGTCCTCGTCATATGGTCCGACGTGGGTTAAGATGGCTCGCCTCCCGGCGGGGGGCGTCTCGATCACGCTAATATCCCTCAAAGAAGCGAGCCCCATCTGCATCGTGCGCGGTATCGGCGTTGCGGTGAGCGTCAAGAGGTCCACGGAGGACTTGAGCTCCTTGAGGCGCTCCTTGTGCCTAACCCCGAAGCGCTGCTCCTCGTCCACGATCACGAGCCCGAGATCTTTAGGGCGTACCTCCGCGCCGAGCAGGGCGTGGGTACCTATGATCACGTCCACCTCGCCCGCGGCGAAGTCCCTCAAGGTCCGTTTCCTCTCGGCCGTGGTCGAGAAGCGCGAGAGACCCTGGACTCTCACCGCGAACCTCCCCAGCCGCTCCTCGAAGGTCTTGAGGTGTTGTTGGACGAGGATAGTAGTCGGCGCCAGCATCATAACCTGCTTGCCAGCAAGCACAGCCTTGAAAGCAGCCCGTACGGCGACCTCGGTCTTGCCGAATCCCACGTCCCCGCATACCAAACGGTCCATCGGGGCCGAGCGCTGCATGTCCGCCTTTACAGCGGTGATGGCCGCCGCTTGGTCCGCGGTCTCCTGGTATAGGAAGCTCTCCTCGAGCTCCATCTCCCACTCGGTGTCCTCGGGGAAGGCGAATCCTTCTGCCGCTGCCCGCGCGGCCTGCACCCGCAAGAGTTCCCCAGCGAGCGCTTTGACCCTTCTTCGGACCCTGTCCGTGACCGCGGCCCAGGAGGAGCCGCCAAGCTTGTCGAGGCGCGTCCCCTCGCCGCCGATGTACTTGTGGAGGAACTCCATCTGCTCGTAGGGCACGAAGAGCGTATCCCCATCCCGGTAGCTGACCTGCATGTAGTCCCGCGTCGCTCCCAAGACTTCCTTAGAGACGAGCCCCTCGAAGCGCCCGATGCCCTGCGTCTGGTGCACCACTAGGTCTCCGCTCTTGAGGTCCGCGAAAGAGGCGACCGAAGGGGTCCTCGCCCTGGCATCCTTCGTCCGCCGTCGGCCGAACAGGATGTCCCGCCGGACCACCGCTATAGCCGCAGCCGGATAGGAGAACCCCTCCTCGACCTCCTTTGGCACCGCGTAGACGCCGGGCGGGAGGGCCACGTTCACGTAGTCGGCCTCCCCGATCGTGCGTCCGATCTCCCCGAGCGCGTAAGCCACGCGCTTGGCCTCGCCCGCCGAAGAACAGGCCACGAAGACACGCAAACCCTCATCTACGAGCGCCTGCAGTCTCCGACCGGCCTCCCGGATCGTGGCGGAGGGCGTGGTCACCGGCGGCGCCGAAACTACCTCGGCCTCCGTATCCGCCGTCGTAACGAAACGGAGATCTGCCGGAGGCAGATCGTCCTCATAGAGCTCGAAGACCACCTCTTCGGCGTCCTCGGGCAACTCCTCGCCGGGCTCCTCAGCCCACACCTCTACGCCTTGCGGCAGTAGATCCCGCGCCACGACGGGGCTTAGGCCGAGTAGCAAACGGTCCAACCCCGGCACGCGCACGCCCCGGCGTGCCTCTTCGGGAAAGTCCTCGTCGCTATGGGCAGCTAGGGTCGCAAGATCCCCCTCCCGAGCAGCGTAGATCGCAACGCCTTCGAGCTCCCGTACCACTCTTTGGGTCGCCAGAGAGACGGCCCGGACGCTCTCCACCTCGTCCCCCCACCACTCGACGCGCACGGGCGAACGGCGGGTGCTCGGGAAGACGTCCACGATACCGCCGCGCACCGCGAACTCCCCGTGCCGGCTGATCCGGTCCACCCTCTCGTAGCCCAAAGACACCAGTCGTGAGAGGCAATCGTCTAGCTCGACCTCGGCCCCCTGCTCAAGCCGCACAGGCGCATAGAGCGGCGTTTTCTCCCGTATCGCCCGTGGACCCACAACCACTACCCGTGCCCCAGAGAGGGAGTGTAGCGCCCGCTGGCGCTCTCCGACACGCACCACCGGCGGGCCGAAGACGTCGCCGTAGAGGACCCCCCGTGAAGGGAGGTGAATCACGGGTTCGTTCGTGAAGCACCGGGCGTCGTTCGCGTAGCGTTCGGCAGCGTCTTCGCTTCCTGCAAGGAGCAGCACCGGGCGCGTAGCGTTGGCCGCGAGATAAGCCCGGACCCTGCGAGGCGCCTGAAGATTCTTCGGAGTCGTACGATTAGGCACCGGCAGATTCTAACGCTCCTTCCTCCGTTTGGGTGTGGGATCATCCACCAACGCGGCGGTTAGCTATAAGCTACTGACAAGCTACTCGAGGTTCGTAACAGGTCTAAGCGGCGAAGCTCTTCCGCCATAGGGTCCGCACCGGTAGTTCCGGGACGTGGTAACGACTCAACCCCTGCTCACACCCTCCGCACCATATCTGTGGGAGAATTGGTGCCCACTTGCACCCACCTGGGAGGTTCCGATATGTCCCTTTTGGAGGAATTGAACGACCGAGGAACCGGCACGCTGCCGGGACTGATCGGGCTCGAGATCCTGGAGGTACAGGAGGGCCGGATACGGGGCCGTCTCCGACTACGAGAGGAGCTACTAGCTCCTAACGGCTACCTACACGCAGCTACGGTCGTCGCGCTCGCCGATACTTCTTGCGGCTACGGCTGCTTCGCGAATCTGCCCGACGGCGCCGAAGGCTTTACCACCGTCGAATTGAAGAGCAACTTCGTCGGCACCAAGCACGAGGGCGTAATCGGATGCGAAGCGAAGATGGCCCACGGCGGTCGCACGACTCAGGTGTGGGACGCAGTCGTCACGGACGCCGATA
>JALZFK010000195.1 GCA_030861585.1 Actinomycetota bacterium
AACTCCTTGTGACCTATCGAAGCTTTCTCTGCTAGGCGGAGGCTTGCCGCTCCTCGCTCGCCTCGGGTGCTCTGCCCGGCAACAGGCTCAGCAGCAGGTATGCTATTCCTGCCACGAAGAAGGTGAAGAAGAGGCCGTAGGTGTAAAGAGTGTCGATGAAGGTCGGGTTCTCGAAGGCGCCGCTAAAGTTCGGGGTCGTGGCGGCCCTGAGGAAGCCGGGCACGACGGGGATCACGCCGATGAACACAGCGAGCACGGCCTTCCAATTCCAGCCACCCGAGTAGGAGTAACGGCCCTCCATCTTGTAGAGATCGCCCACATCCAGTTGGCGTCGGCGCACGATCCAATAGTCCGCGATCATTACGGCTCCGATGGCGCCGAGCAAGCTCCCGTAGCCGACCAGCCAGGTGAAGACGTAGGCGCCGACGTTGTTGAAGAGAACCCAGGGGAACGAGACGACGCCGAGGATAGACGTTATTACCCCACCGGTCCTGAAGGAGATGTATTTCGGCGCCAAGTTCGAGAAGTCGTTCGAGGGGGAGACCACGTTCGCCGCCATGTTGGTCGAGATCTGAGCTATCGCTATGAGGATCATGGCGATTATCAGCACGGCCGGCAAGGGGCCGGCTATCCGTGTTATGAGCGCAACCGGATCCCAGATCGCCTCGCCGAAGACGACCACGGTTGCTGCCGTTACCGCGATCCCGATGAAGCTGAAGGCCGTCATGGTGAGCGGGAGCCCCAGGGCCTGGCCCAAGACCTGCGAGCGCTGGCTCTTCGCATAGCGGGTGAAGTCCGGAATGTTGAGGGAGAGCGTGATCCAATAACCCACGTTGGCCGCGAGGCTGGGGAAGAAGAGCGCCCAGAACGGGGCGTTCCCCTGCTGAAGTTCAGCCGAGGACGTGAACACGGTTCCGATCCCGCCAGCCGCGACGAAGCTCCACAAGAGTAGGACTAGCCCGCCCACGAGCAAGAGCGGAGCCGCCAACGACTCGAAGATCTTGACGCCCTCGATGCCGCTCAGGATTATGAGGACTTGGATCGCCCAGAACACGAAGAAGGTTATGAACTGGTGTCCGGCGACGTTCGCCCACCCACCCCAACCCTCGCTGAGCAGCGCATCGAGGGCGAGGCCGCCGATCCAGGTCTGGATGCCGAACCAGCCGCAGGCCACTAGGGCGCGGGCGATGGCCGCGAAGTTCGCACCTCGTACCCCGAACGAGGAGCGCACAAAGACCGGGAACGGCACGCCGTACTTGGTTCCGGCGTGGGCGTTGAGGAGCATGGGAATCAGGACGATTACGTTGCCCAGGGAGATCGTGAGCAGTGCTTGCCACCAGTTCATCCCCGCGGCCATCAGACCCGAGCCCAAGGTGTAGGTGGTGATGACGATCGCCATCCCGATCCAGAGCGCCGCTATGTTGTACGTCGTCCAGGTTCGCTCTTCGGGGCCGGTCGGGGCCAGATCCTCGTTGTAGAGGCTCGAGGCGCTGACCTCGGTCTTTATGCGGGCGAGCTCGGCCTCATCGCTTACTGCTAGGTCTCTGGACTCTTCTTGCGTCACTCGCCTCTACCCTTTCCTGTAGCTCTTCAGGGTCTCTTCGCCGCCCACTCGAGCGTCTTGAGCGCGAGCCGGTGCAGCGCTCGAACGGATAGCTCTAAGTCCTCCTCCGGCGTGTCTTCCTCTTTGGTGTGGCTCAGACCCTTGAGGCTCTTAACGAAGAGCATAACCGTCGGCATCAGGCGTGCCATCTCGGCGGCATCGTGTAGGGGCCCGCTAGGCAGCCGGTGCGACTTCCCGGCCACCTCGCTCACCGCCTCCTCGGCCAAACCGATCAGCTCTTCGTTGAACGGTATCGGCTCTATCTGCCAGAGCTGCTCCCACTCGACCATAACGCCTTCTTCTTCGGCAACCCTCTCGCTCGCCTCTTTTGCCGTCTTCAGCATGTCGGCTAGCACGTCGGCGTTCAGGGCGCGCTGGTCGAGCGAAACCTCGCACCACCCATTCAAAGCAGTAACGATACCCGGGCTTACGTTGACGAAACCCACCGTACCGCGTACGTCGTCACGACGCGCCGCGTCCTCTCGGAAGGCGAGCGCCGAGCGAGCGGCGGCCATGAAGGCATCTCGACGCGCGTTCATAGGTGTCGAGCCGGAGTGGGCCTGCTG
>JALZFK010000200.1 GCA_030861585.1 Actinomycetota bacterium
CGCCCACCCTTTTTGTGTAGCTTGCGGAGCAAGTTCTTCTCCGGCTCCTCCTTCGTCACCGAGTCGCGCGTGAGGACGGAGGCGTTTCTGCGCCCGTTGGTTACCGGCTTGTAAGGTATCGCTGGCATCTACTAGACCCCCTCGAACAGATCTATACGCTCGCCCTCGGCGAGCCGGACCACTGCCTTTTTCCAGGTCGCCGTCCGGCCCCGCATTAAGCCCTGGCGCTTCGGCTTGCTCTTCACGTTCGCGGTGTTAACCTTGTGGACCTTTACGTCGAAGGCCTCTTCTACGGCGCGCTTTATCTGGTTCTTGTTCGCCCGCTGGTCCACCTGAAACGTGTACTGGTTCTGCATCTCGATCAGGTTGTAGCTCTTCTCGCTGATGACTGGACGGATGATCACCTGGTGCGGATCCATATACTACTTATCCTCCTCGCTTCTCCCGGCGAGCTTCTCGTAAGCCGCCCGCGAGAAGATAACCTCCCGCGCCCGCAAGAGCTCGTAAACCCCGTACTCGTGAGACCCTACGACCGTCACCTTCGGCAGGTTCCGGAAACTCAAGGCCGCGTGCTCATCCTCCTCGGTCATGACCACCAGAGTAGGGCCCTCAAGCTCCATCTTATCGAGCACTGCCTTGGCCTGCTTGGTCGAGGGCCTGTCGAAACCCAAAGAATCGAGCACGTACAGCTCGCCGTCCGCGGCCTTCGCCGAGAGCGCCCCGTGAAATGCCGCGCGCGCCTCCTTGCGGTTGATGCGCTTGTGCGACCGCTCGGGTTTCGGCTTGGGTCCACCCCAGGTGCCGCCGCCCACGCGGTTCGGTGGCTTTACGTCGCCTGCCCGAGCCCTACCCGTGCCCTTCTGGCGGTACAGCTTGCGCCCCGAACCGGCGACCTCGCTGCGCCCCTTAGTAGACGCCGTGAAGCGTCGCCGCGCATCGAGCTCGGCAACCACAGCCCGGTGTATGACATGTTCCCTCGGCTCGGTCGTAAACTGCGGCCCACTAAGGTCCAGATCCGACCTCTCCCCACTCCTGGCGTCGAAAAGGTGCGCCTTGGCCACCCTACTCACCCGCCTTTCGGATCTTGACCGCCGAGTTTTTGCCGCCCGGCACCCCACCACGTACCCACAGCTCGTTCTTCTCGAGGTCGACCGCGACGACCCTCAGGTTGCGCACCGTGACGCCCTTGTTGCCCATCTGCCCCGGCATCCGCTGCCCCGGGAAGATCCGTGACGGGTCCGCCGCGGCCCCGGCAGCACCCGGCTGCCGGATGTTATGCGACCCGTGGGTCTCCGGCCCCCGATGGAAGCCGTGGCGCTTTATGGTTCCCTGAAAGCCCTTGCCCTTCGAGACGGCGGTGACGTGCACCTTGTCCCCCTCGGCGAACGCGTCCACCCCTATCGTGCTGCCGACCTCGCCCGAGACGCCACGGAGCTCCTTGAGGTGCCTGCGCGGCGGGGTCTCGTGCTTCTCGAACTGGCCCGCGTGGGGCTTGTTCACCTTGCGCGTGGATACGCCCCCGAAGCCAACCTGCACGGCGTCGTAGCCGTCCACTTCCTCCGTGCGTACGGCCGTTACCAAGTTGGGCTCGACCTCGATAACCGTCACGCCCACGAACGTGCCATCGTCCTGGAAGGCCTGAGTCATGCGCTTCTTGCGCCCGAAAACCGCCGTGGCCATAACCTCAGGTCGCCTTTATCTCGACGTTCACGCCTGCCGGCAGATCTAGCCGCTGCAGCGAATCAACCGTACGGGGCGTGGGCTGCTGGATGTCTATGAGGCGCTTGTGCGTATGCAGCTTGAAGTGCTCGCGGGAGTCCTTATCCTTGAAGGGGCCCCGGATCACCGTGTACACGCTGCGCTTCGTCGGCAGCGGAATGGGGCCGAACACGAAGGCGCCGGTCCGCTCCGCCGTCTCGACTATGGACTTCGCCGTCTTATCTATGACCTCGTGGTCGTAAGCCTTGAGCTTAATCCGGATCTTGGATACGGCCATGCGCTTACTCCACTATCTGGGTGACGACGCC
>JALZFK010000201.1 GCA_030861585.1 Actinomycetota bacterium
TCTTTGGCGGTGACGTCCGCGGGTAGCTCGCCCTCCACCGTTACGGCCATCGTCTTGGGCTTGCGCTGCGGCAGCGTTTGCGTGGCGAGGACGTGCTCGACCTCGCTCGTCCCGATGCCGAAGGCAAGGGCGCCGAACGCGCCGTGGGTAGCGGTGTGGGAGTCGCCGCAGACGATGACGAGACCGGGCTGCGTGAGGCCCATCTCGGGACCGATGATGTGGACGATGCCCTGCCCTTGCGAGCCCCACGGGTGGAGTTGTATCCCGAACTCCTCGCAGTTCTTACGCAACGCCTCCATCTGCTTGGCCGAGACCTCGTCTCTCATGGGGAGCCCTATTCCGGTTGTCGGCACGTTGTGGTCCATCGTCGCCAGCGTGAGATCCGGGCGTCGCACCTTGCGGCCCGCGAGCCTCAAGCCCTCGAACGCTTGCGGAGAGGTTACCTCGTGTACCAGATGCAGGTCCACGTAGAGCAGATCCGGCTCCCCTTCGGCCCTGCGCACCACGTGCCGTTCCCACACTTTCTCTACCAGCGTCTTCGGATGGCTCATACTCTCTCCTCCACTTTGTTGCTCCGCAAAACGTCCTCCTCGCTCCCCCGGCCGGTTATATCCGGGCTCGTAGTAGTAATCCTTTGTATTTCGTCAGCAGACGCGTCCGGCCCGGAACGGGTCGCCAGAATGTTCAGGCGGACGTAGTCCAAGACGGGGGGGTGCTCCACGGATGCTATCTTCGTGGCCACGGCGGCGGCGAAGAGCTCGTGATCCTCCTCTGGTAACAACGATAGATGCTGCCTTAGCACCACGGTTTTAAGGAAGCGGGCTAGCTCTTCGACGGAACCGAATCGGGTGGGCTCTTCGTGGAGCCAAGTCTCGACCTCTTCGAACCCGGCGGCCTTTAGGCGGGCCCTAGTGGTCTCGGCGTCGGCGTACTCTTTGGGATCCTGCCAGCCGGCGAAGGCTTCCAGGTAGCGCTCCTCGCCCATGACCTCCTCCGTGGCCCGCGTCACCCGGGCGATGTTGCCCTCGCCGCCGCACTGCGCTACCAGCCGCCCCCCGGGTTTCAAGGCTTGGGCGAGCCGCTTAAAGAGACGCTCGTGGTCTTTTATCCAGTGGAAAGTGGCGGTAGAGAAGATCAAGTCCACCGGCCTCTCGACCTCTAACCGGAGGAGATCCTGGCGCTCGACCCGCACCCGCTGGTCGCCGGCAAAGCGCTCGGCAGCAGCCTCCACCATGGCCTTTGAACCATCCACGGCCAGCACCGTCCCACAGGGTATGTGCCGCAGGAGAAGTTCCGTCACCCTGCCCGTCCCGCACCCCGCGTCTATAGCAGCCTCGTCCTCCCTAAGGTCTTGGCGCTCCAGAAAGAGTTCCAGGAGGTTAGCGCCCCATCCGGTCTGCGGACCAGACAGAACCTCGTACTCAGCGGCGTCCCATTCGAGCGTCAAGCTCTCCTCGCCCTTCTTGTGCTATCTCAATATGTGAGATAAAGTGATCATTATATGAACAGTCTAGACGACGTTTCGCCGAAAAGCAAGGATGCTGTGGTGAGTGGGGTTGGGGTTTTAGATAAAGCGGTGGCGATCCTGTCTCATCTTTCGGAGGACGGTCCGGCGAGCCTGGCGGAGGTGGTCGAGGGGACGGGGTTGCCACGTCCGACGGCGTATCGGCTGCTCTCGGCGCTCGAGGCACACCATCTCGTGGTCCGAGGAGGGGGACGGTATTCTCTGGGGCTCAGGCTCTTGGGATGGGGAAATAAAGCGGCGGGGACCAAGCTGGTGGACGCCGCCCGGCCCGCGCTGGCGACGCTGCGGGACGAAACAGGGGAGAGTACGCAGCTTTATGTAAGGGAGGGGGATTGCCGGGTGTGCGTCGCCTCCGTCGAGCGGGTGAGCGGCGGTTTGCGGGACACGGTGCCGGTGGGTGCGGTGTTGCCGCTCGAGCTCGGTTCGGGGGGGAAGGTGCTCTTGGCGTGGGCGGAGGACAGGGGGCGCTCTGCGAGAATAGGGGCCGCGGAGCTGGACGCGATACGAAGCCAGGGGTGGGCGGAGAGCGTCGCCGAGCGGGAGGCGGGGGTGGCGAGCGTAAGTGCACCGGTCTTCGGGCCTGATGGTAAGTTGAGCGCCGCGGTGTGCGCGAGCGGTCCGATCTCACGCCTCGGAGAGCACCCCGGTGCGCGTCTGGCGGAAAGGGTCGTGGCGGCGGCACGCAGGATCGAGGAGACCTTAAGCTCTTAGCACGTTAGACGAGGTGGTGCTGGTAGATCGTCTCCAGGTTCGGCTCTCCGGAGTCGCTCGGGGCGGCCTTCTCGAAAGTCAGCGCGGCCCGCCGACCGTCCAGTTCCAGGGTAGCGACCTGGTTATCGAGCCAGGGTTTTCTTCGATGGGTTAGGCGCCAGCTTATTCCTTGGTCTCCAATCCCTACCAGCCGGGCCAGGAAGCGCCCGACGAGCTTGCCCGGCTTCGTCCAGCCAGTACCCTCGAGCCGCCACTTCGTCTTGGGTATGTAGTTGCGAAACGGGGAGCAGACCGCCTGATAGACCGGGCTCTTCACCTCCTCGTTGCGGAACGTCACCTCGGCCAGGTAACCGTGGTGCACGTCGCCGGAGAGCACGATGATGGAGGCCGGGGGTTGTCCCTTCTTCCCGGCTCCGACGGATCTGACTAGGCCGACGAATTCGGCGAACGATTCGTAAAAAGAGCCCCAGTGCTCCAGGTCCTGCCAACGCCGTAGCTTCTCCCCCCACTTTGCCGCTCGCTCTCCCCACACACCGGAGCAGACGGCCTCCAGCCAGGCCTGCACGTAGTGCGAGCCGGGTCCAGGCAGGACCGGGACCGAGGTGCCCAGCAGGAGGTGGTCGAAGCCCCCGGTTGCGTGTTCTTCGATCCAGTGCCACTCCTCGGAGTCCACCATCGAGCGGCCCCTCTCCAGCACCCGCCCGCCGCGCGAGTCCACCATCACCAGCCGCGTCTCGCCGAAGTCCCGGTGGAAGCTCCAACGGGCTCTCGTGGGTTCCCGGTGCGTTCTATAGGCGAACTCGCGGAGGAGGGGGCCCGCCTCGTCGGCCGCTTTGACCTTCTGGAAGAGGTCGTTCCTCTCAAGTTCCCGGGGTGGGAGGTTGCCGAGGTGCTGGTAGATCCAGTAGGAGGTGTATGCGCCGATGATCTGCTCGTTCCACCAGGGGTGGGTTCGCATCTCCTCGATCCAGGCCTCGGAGATGTTCCAGTCGTCTGTTACCTCGTGGTCGTCGAAGGTCATAGCCGAAGGCACCGTCGACAGTAGCCACCGGATGGTTGGCGCTCTCCACGAGTCCCTGTAGAGCCGGGCGTACTCCTGGAAATTTGCTGCCTCCTCTCCGGGCGGTTTGCCCGTATCGCGGCGCGAGCGGATGAACTCGATCGTATCGTATGGAGGCTCGTCGGCGTAGATTTGATCTCCCAAGAGCACCAGCGCGTGCGGCAAACTCTCCGCGGGCTCGTCTCGCAGCCGTGCTGCCATGGCGTACAGGGCGTCTACCCCCAAACCTCGGTCGTCTTCCTCGTCGGTCCAGGCGTGGGGCGCCTCGTGCGGAGTGAAGTTTCGGCACGAGCCGAAGACGATCTTCAACGGTTCTCCGCTGACCACTGTGCGGATGACGCTAGGCGGGAACCCTGAGCCGGCCTCCGGCCACCTCTTCTCGGCATCGAGGAGAACCTCGTACTCGTACGTGCCTCCCGGCTCAAGCCCCGAAACGTGTACCAGGGCGTAGTGGTGACCTTCCACGTCGAAGGTACGCGAGCGGCATCCCAGCACCTCGACCTCGCAAGCAGCGTCCGTCTCGACCCACACCGTGGCGTCCGTCTCGCCGGCGTAGCGAAGGAGTGGGCCGAGGACTAGGTCAGGCACCGTTGGTACCGCCGACGCGTAAAGCCTTCATATCCTTCATGGGATTGCTTTCCTCCTTCTAAATATCTCGGAAGGATACATCAACCGCCGCGTGTCGGGTCCGCTAGAATAGCGTCATGCAAAACAAACGGCGAGTACTCAGTGGGATCCAGCCGAGCGGCACGTCACATCTTGGGACATACCTGGGCGCGCTCAAGAACTGGGTCTCTTTGCAGGACGAATACGAGAGCTACTTTTGCATAGTGGACCTGCACGCCATCACCGTTCCGCAGGACCCGAAGGTCTTGCGGGCCAACGTGCGGGAGATGGCGGCGGTGTACCTGGCGGTTGGCCTCGACCCGGAGAGAGCTGTGATCTTCCGCCAGAGCAGGGTCTCGGCGCATGCGGAGCTTGCCTGGCTCCTCAACTGCATCGCCAAGGTTGGCGAGCTCTCTCGTATGACGCAGTTCAAGGACAAGGCCCAGAAAGAGGGGGCTGAGGCGGCGAGCGTGGGGCTCTACGATTACCCCGTGCTCCAAGCCGCCGACATTCTCCTCTACAACCCGCAGCTGGTGCCGGTGGGCGAGGACCAGCGCCAGCATCTGGAGCTCACCCGTACGCTGGCGCGGCGCTTCAACGGGCTGTACGGGGACACCTTCGTCGTGCCGGAGCCCATGATCCTCTCGACCGGCGCCCGGATCATGGCGCTCGACGATCCGACGAAGAAGATGAGCAAGAGCTCGCCGACGCCCGCAGGGTACGTGGCGCTCTTCGACGAGCCAGACGTTATAAGGCGCAAGATCCGGCGTGCCAAAACGGACTCCGGGACCGAGATCATAGCTTCCCCCGATAAGCCGGCTATCACCAACCTCCTCAGCATCTACGCCGCTATGACCGGGCGCTCGGTTTTGGAGATCGAAACCGAATACGTGGGCAAGGGGTATGGCGACTTCAAAAAGGATCTCGCCGAGGCCGTTGTCAAGGGTGTCTCTCCTATCCGGGAGAGGGCATTGGAGCTGCTGGACGACCCGCGGGAGCTGGACGAGATCCTAGACGACGGGGCCGAGAGAGCGCGCAAGGTCGCCACCTCTACTTTGCACGACGCCTGGGCAAAGCTGGGGCTCGACTAGTTGGAGGAGATTAGGTCCAAGATCCTCAAGGTGCTAAGCGCCATACCCCGGGGCGTCCTCTACTCTACGACGGACTGGCACCGGATCTTAGGCGAGGACAAGCGCGAGATCCGTATCGCTTTAGACGAGCTCGAAGCCGAAGGGAAGATAGAGATTCAAAAGAGTGGCCGCCCGGACAAGCCTCTTTACAAGCTAAGGGAAGAGGTGAGAGGGTGAACGGGCGTTACATGGCGGACGAGAACGGTAAGCGCGTGGGTGTACTCCTGGGCATCGGGGGGTACGAGCGCCTTATAGAGGAGCTTGAGGACATCCGGGCCTACGACGAGGCGAAAGCGGAGCTCGCAAAAGGAGAGGACGAACTGATCCCCTTTGACCAAGCGGTCGGAGAGATCGAGGAAGGGCGGGTTTCAAAAGACGATTCCTGAGGCCCTACCGGGTGCTCATCAAGCGTAAGGCCCAGAGATAGCTCGACAACATTCGGCAGGAGGATCAGGAGAGGATCATCAGGACTGTGGTTGAACTCAGCGACGAATCGCAACCACGGAGGAGCCAGAGACTGCAAGGCGGTCCCGGGCGCCGCCCCCGGATGGGCAACCGCAGAGCGATCTACGTCAAAGAGGACGAACAAAGGGTGGTCGCGGTCCTTCAGGTCGCCCACCGAAGAGGCGTTTACCGCCGGTAGGAGAAATGCGACGCCTCCAAGCTACGCTCGAACGCATAGACCGCAAGGGCTACGGCGCCTACAAGGATCTCCAGGGCTCTTACGACCTGAATGAGTTCACCTTATTTATAGACAAGGTGCAGCGTGACCCGTTCGCCCCGCCGTCCCTCGTCCGCGTCCGTACGGAGAACAACCGCTTCGATCCCCCGTTGTTCGGAAACCCCGTGCGCCGGGTGGCGTTCGAGGATTTCCTGACGCGCGCGGTGGAGAAGGCGCTGCGCTGGGCCGTCAAGGGGAACCGAGGCTCGGGCGGTAGCGGACGGATCGAGATACAGCGCACCTCCCAGGTCGTTTTGCCGCGCACCTCGGTGGTAGTAGCGGATGGACACGTCGAGACCCGGATGGCTGTCGGGCTCCCGGCGCGGGGCCGGACGGTAGATGCCCGGGCGGCGCGGGTGATGCTCCTCGAGGAGCTGCCGCAGGTCGTCCGGGAGGCGCTTACGCCGGCGGGCGTAGACGTGGAGGAGAGCCGAGCGCACGTAGAGGTCGTAGAAGACGCGTGCCACCTGCGACGGAGGCTCCCTGAGCTGGGGCTCGTGGCCTTTGTAGCGGACGGGGCGGTGCTCCCGCGGGAGAGCGGGGCGAGCGACAAGCCGCTGCGCAACGGCGCCGTCCCGTTCCGGAGCCCGAAGGAGTATCGCGTGACCGTAGGGCTGCCGAACCGGGGCGAGGTCTTCGGGATGGGGATTCCTGAGGGGGTTACGCTCGTCGCGGGGGGCGGGTTCCACGGCAAGTCCACATTGCTCTCGGCGCTCGCCTGGGGGGTCTACGATCACACGCCGGGGGATGGACGGGAGCTGGTGGTCACCCGAACGGACGCGGTGAAGATAAGGGCCGAGGACGGGCGGAGCGTGGCGGGGGTGGATATATCGGGCATGATCGGGGACCTACCTGGTGGCCTTTCCACCGAGAACTTTTCGACACCTAACGCTTCGGGCTCGACCTCCCAGGCGGCGAACATCGCGGAAGCCCTAGAGATCGGGACCTCGCTCCTTTTGGTGGACGAGGACACGAGCGCGACGAACTTCATGATCCGGGACGAGCGTATGCGCGAGCTCGTCCGCAAGGAGCCCATCTCCCCGTTCATCGACCTCGTGCGGCCCTTGCGCGACTCTTTGGGCGTCTCGACAGTCGTGGTCGTCGGCGGAGTGGGCGACTACCTGGACGTGGCGGACCGGGTGCTCCTGATGGAGGACTACGAACCCCACGACGCCACGAGGCGCGCTCGCGAGGTCCGCGAGGAGTTCCCGGCCAGGATACCACCCAGCGCGGGAGCGGTGCGTCAGCCCAAAGGTCGCCGGGTGCGGGCGTCCTCCATAGACCTGCGGCGTGGCAAGCGAGAGACGGCGCGGGGCAAGGGGCTGCACGCGATCGAGCTAGGGCGAGAGCGCGTGGACCTCTCGTACCTGGAACAGCTCGCCGAGGCTGGCCAGACGGAGGCGATAGCCCGCATCATCGGGGAGTTCGCCGCCGGGAAGGGGAGCCGTGGGGTCGAGGAAGTGGTAAATCGGGCGCTCGGCTCCGTCTCGAAGAACGGTCTCGACTCTTTAGGGGGCTTCCGGGGGCACCCTGGAGAGTCGAGCCTGCCCCGCCCCCAAGAGGTCGCGGCGGCGATCAATCGTATCCGCTCTCTCGTCGCCCAAACGAGCTAACAAAAACCTGGCGCTTCGCCACGAATCGCGGGGCAAGATCGGGTAGCATAATGCTCCGCCAACGACAAGGAGGATAATGGCTCAGAGAAGCTACGACCGACCCCCCGATATGATCATCTCTCCCGGCAAGGATTACTACGCGACCTTCCGCACCGAGCGCGGACCCATCCGGGTAAAACTCTTCGCCGACAAGGCCCCTGAGACGGTGAACAACTTCGTCTTTTTGGCCCGCGAGGGCTACTTCGACGGGACCACCTTCCACCGGGTCATAAAGGGCTTTATGGTGCAGGGCGGCGACCCGACGGGGAGCGGCACCGGCGGACCTGGCTACCGCATCCGGGACGAGTTCCACGAGGATTTGAGGCACGACAAGCCGGGAGTGCTTTCGATGGCCAACGCGGGTCCGAACACCGGGGGTTCTCAGTTCTTTATCACCCACACCGCCACACCCTGGCTCGACGATCGGCACGCGGTCTTCGGCGAGGTCGTCGAGGGC
>JALZFK010000252.1 GCA_030861585.1 Actinomycetota bacterium
TTGACGAGCCGGGTGGTGATTTCGAGGGTCTCGAAGAGCCTGTCGGCGGTCGATCGAGCCTCTCCACTCAAGGCATTTAGGATCGTTGTCTTGCCGGCGTTCGTGTAGCCGACGAGGGCCACGGTCGGGGGGCCTTCCTTTTTGAGGCGGGCACTCCGGACCTGCCGGGCCGCCTTCTCCTCCGCAAGCCTCTTGCGGATCCTCTCCATCCGCTGTCGGATTACGCGCCGGTCGTACTCGAGCTGCTGCTCGCCCGGCCCCCTGGTGGTAACCCCGCCGCCCCCAAGGCGGCTCAGAGCGGTATAGCCCCCCCTTACCCTCGGCAGACGGTAGGTAAGTTCCGCAAGCTCGACCTCCAAGCGGCTCGCCGCGTCCCGGGCGTGAGCCTCGAAGATGCGGATAATCAAGGCCGTTCGGTCCACCACCGGAACCCCCGCGGCCTTTTCGAGAACCCGAGCCTGCGACGGCGATAGCTCGTCGTCAGCGACCGCGATTCCGGCGTTGACCCGCCCCACGAGCTCCTTAAGCTCGCCACGCTTGCCTCGCCCTAGATACCCGACCCCGTCGCGGCGGCCCTGTTCGAGGGTAGCCGTGACCTCTAATCCCAAAGTCTCGGCGAGGCGACCGAGCTCCACCATCTGCCGGTCGTCCCCCGCACCTACCAGGACCGCCCTCTCCCGCCGCGTCCGTCCTTCAGCCACGCTCCCATTGTACCATGCATGAAATGCTTCACCCTTCGATCAGCGGCGTCCTCGACGACGAGGATGCGGGCGGCGTCAGGGATGCTGCGCGCAAGCTTGTCGAACCACCGGACCTGGCGTCGGGCCAGCCTGCGGGTGCGGATGGCGATGGTTTCTTCGGCCTCGTCGGCGGAAAGGGTGCCCGCGGTGTGTAGGAGCATCTCCTTTACGCCGATGGCCCCGCGCACCGAAGGGTTCGGATTTAGACCGGACTCCTTTAGCCTTTTGGCCTCTTCGGAGCCGTCTCTTACGATCTTGGAGGAGCGGGCTCGCACTTTGCGGTCGAGGGCGTCCCTCGCGGGGCGCAGGTACAAGAATGCGACGTCGTAGCGAAGTTCGCCTTCCCAGATCGAACCGCGCTCCGGGGCTCCTACGAGCCTAAGCTCCTGCTTCCTGGCCTCGCGCCGCGGGTTCTCGGCGCCAACGGCGAGCTTCTCGGCCTCGTAGCGAAGTTCTCGCGACACCTTCGGCGCGAGGGGAACGTCGAAGACGAGGGTGTTTAGGTACATGCCGGTGCCCGCATCGAGCACGAACGGAAGGTCCCGGGCAAGGGTGGAGATTATTCCTTCCGCGCGTTCTTTGTGGCGGGCGACAGTCCATTCTTCTTCGACGGAGACGATACCCACCAGTTCCGCGTGCCGCGTGCGCGCCTGGTTCGTAATTACCGGTATCTCCCGGTAAACCTGCATGGAGTCGACTACGATCGTGTTCACCCAAACCCCGTGAGCCTGCGAGAGGTGCTCGGCGAATGCGTCGGCCACGGTGCTCTTGCCGGCGGCTGTAGGGCCGCAGACAACGAGGGCTTTCCTGCGGGGGTCGCGGTTCGCGGGAGGCGTCAGCGCGGTGGGCCGAAGGGAACGCCTGCGTACAGGACGTGCGGGCCGGCGGTTTCAATCTTCGCGGTCACGTATCGGCCAGGTTCGGCATCCGTGACAACGTGTACGGCATGTCCACTCCACGTCTCGCCCACGGCGGCCTTGCCGTCCTCGCCGGTTCGGCCGTGTCTTATATAAATTTCCTCAACGGACCCGATCTTACACCTGTTCCTACGGAAGGCGCTCTGCTCGATGGCCCGCAAGACCTCCAGGAACCTTCTCTGGGCCACCTCTTCGGGCACCGTTCCCGGAAGCTCGGCGGCCTCGGTCCCGCGCCTCGGAGAGAACTTGAACACGTAGGCCGCATCGAAGGAACAGTCCTCGACGAGCTTCAGGGTCTCTTCGTGATCCCCTTCCGTCTCTCTGGGGTGCCCGACGATGATGTCCGTGCTCAGGGTTCCATCCGGCACGGCATCCCGGAACACCTCAATCTTGCGCCGGTACCTCTCCGCCTTGTACCCTCGGTGCATAATCTTCAGCATCCGGTCCGAACCCGACTGGACCGGCAGATGGAGCCTCTTGACGAGCGTATCCTTCTGCCCGATGAGCCTCAAGGTCCGGTCCTCCATGTTCGACGGGTGGCTCGTCGTGAACCACACCCGCGGCGCTATATCCGCCACCCGCTGTAAAAGGTCGCAAAACCTCCTGCCGTCCTCCCGCCAGGCGTCCACTGTCTGCCCGAGCAACGTCACGTACCGCGTGCCGGACTCGACCAAGCGCCTCACCTCCAAGAGTACGTACTCCATCGGCCGGCATACCATTCTGCCCCTCACGCTGGGCACCACGCAGTAGCTGCACTGGTAGTTGCAGCCAGTCATTATCGTGACGAACGCCGTGTGTTCGCCCTCGGTACCCGGCAGTTCCGGGGTGAACGTCTCCTCCATCCCCGGTAGCCCCACGAATTGGGCTAGCTCGTACGTATTATGGGTACCTAGTACGAGGTCTATACCGTAGGTACGCTCTAGCTCGCGCGCTTCTTGAGCGGCGCCGATGCAGCCGGTGAGGGCCACCTTTTTGACGCGGCCCTCTTTTTTGAGGCGGTTGAGCTCTCCGAGGTGTCCGCGGACGCGGTCGACGGCGTTCTCGCGGACGTAGCAAGTGTTGAGGACCACGAGGTCGGCGTCTTCGTAGCGCATAACCTCAGCATAACCCGCGTCCCGGATCATACGCCGCATCCGATCGGAGTCGTGAACGTTCATCTGACAGCCGAAAGTCCTTATGCACGCCGTCTTCGTACGGCCACCTGCCGACGCGCGAGCGCGGGTGGGTTTCTTCGTGAGGAGGATCGGCGGCGCGCCAAGATCCTTTCCCGTCGCGTGAGCGGTGTTTTCCGCCTCGTTACTCATATTCTTCCTCCGGCTCATAGATGCGGGCTCTCAGGATCACCTCGCCGGGGCGCTTCTCGATATCGAGCCCTGCGAGGTCCAGGTAGCTCGACCTCGCCGCCCTCCGCAGCGTGGCAGTGATCTCAGCGAGATCTTCGGCCCTCACCGAGAGTATAGGCCCTCCGGTTTGGTTATGTCTCGTAACAGATGAGCGAGCGCGCCCGTCCTCTCCGCCCGCCTCCTCCAAACAGTCGGTGACCACCTCGCCCGCCGCCGAAACCTTCCCCGAAACCACTCTCTGCACCGTCCTTAGAGAAACTTTCAAACCTAATCCCCGCGCTGCCTCGCGCAAACGCCCGCTGTCGGCCCGGTCCTCGTTATGTATTACGTGGTGGTCTAAGAGGCGAGCTAGGATGCGGGCGGGCGAGGCGTAGTAGAGACGAGGGGCTTGCGGGGCAGCTCCTTCGGCGAACCCGGCCAAAGTGGCGGGGAGGTTTGACTTGGAGGTGCGCGAGTCAGATTGGAGGCTTTTTTCCGGGATAGCGTGGGTGTCGAAGACGACCTTTATCGCGGTCGGCGAGGAAACGGAGAGGACCTCGGCGAGGATAGCGGCGTTTTTTATGTGGTAGAGAGAGAGGCCAGCGCCGTGTAACAGTTCGCCGTCTTGGCGGAGGCCGTTCTGCGCCGCGTAAGAGACGGGGTTCAGGTGTCGGGTGGTAACGCCTGGTTCGAAGATCAGGTTCTTGTGGGTTTCGGGGATGCCACGACCGTCGTCGATCACCGCGAGGGCGCGGTAGCGGCGGGCCCTCAAAGACGAGGCGACGTAGACGTTGCGGGCGCCGGCGTCGCGGGAGTTGCGCAAAAGCTCCAAAAGGGCGTCCTCGACGGAGTGGATCCTCCCCGCACTGCGCCTAAGACCTTCGGCGCCCAATAAGCGGGCGAAGCCGGACCCTAGGTCTCTGTACGGTCCTTCCACGCGCCCCTAGTAAACCCCTACCGGGCGTACTCGGTGGCGCGGCTCTCACGGATGACGGTGATCCGGATCTGGCCTGGGTACTCCAGCTCGTCCTCTATCTGTTTGGAGATGTCGAAGGCGAGCTTGGCGGCAACCCGGTCGTCCACCTCGGAAGGCTGGACCATTACCCGGATCTCACGCCCCGCCTGGATGGCGTAGGCCTTGTCTACGCCCCTGTGACCGAGCGCAATGTCCTCCAGGTTCCTCAGCCGCTCCAGGTAAATCTCCGTCGTCTCGCGCCTCGCCCCCGGTCGGGCGGCCGAGACCGCGTCGGCGGTGGCCACGAGGACGTCCTCGACGGTCTCCATCTCGATCTCGTGGTGGTGGGCGCTGATCGCGCGCACGACCTCGTCGGCCTCGCCGCACTTCTTGGCGAACCTGCCGCCGATGAGGGCGTGGGTCCCCTCGACCTCGTGATCTATCGCCTTGCCGACGTCGTGCAAGAGCGCGGCCCGTCGCGCCACCTTCACGTTCGCCCCGAGCTCCTGAGCCATCATACCGCAGAGGTTCGCGACCTCCACCGAGTGAGCGAGGACGTTCTGGCCGTAGGAGGTGCGATACTTGAGCGCCCCCAAGAGCCTCAACAGGTCGCCATGCATGCCGCCGGTGATCTTGGCGTCGTACAGGGCCTGCCGACCAGCGCTCTTCATCTCCTTCTCCACGTCCTTTTTGACTTTGGAGACGATCTGCTCGATGCGTCCCGGGTGAATGCGCCCGTCCTGCACCAGCCGCTCCATGGCAACGCGCCCGATCTCGCGCCGCACAGGGTCGAAGGACGAGATAACCACCGTCTCGGGCGTGTCGTCGATGATCACGTCCACGCCCGTGGCCGCTTCGAACGCCCGGATGTTTCTTCCTTCGCGCCCGATCACCCGCCCCTTCATATCGTCCGAAGGCAGCGCCACGGCCTTTACGGTCGACTCGGCGGTCAGCTCTGAAGCCAGCCTCTCCATCGTGGTCGCCGTGATGCGGCGCGCCTCCGCGTCCGCTCTGTCCTCCGCCTCGTGCGTCCGGTCGCGCACCATGCGCCCGAGCCTGTCCTCCAGCTCGACCTCGAGGTTGTGGAATAGCCTGCGCTCGGCCTCGGCCCTCGCAAGTCCCGAAACCTCTTCCAAAGCTTTAATCTGGTCGGCCTCACGAGCCTGAAGCTCGGCGTCGCGAACCTCCAGAGCTTCTTCTCGGCGGGCGAGCTCGCGGCGCCTTTCGTCGAGCTCTGCGTCGCGCCTGTCGAGCGCAGCGTCGCGGTTGTCGAGACGTTCCTCGACGCGAGCGAGCTCGGCGCGCCTAGCCCGGATCTCTGCATCGGCCTCGTCCTTGACCTTGAGGGCGATCTCTTTAGCGGCGAGCTCGGCCTCGCGCCGGGTGGTCTCGGCAGAACGGTTGGCATCTTCGATGATGGAACGAGCGTCGGCGCGGGCCTCGGCCTGGCGCGCCGCCACCCTCCATTTACTGAAAAAGTAGCCCGCAGCGGCGCCGAGCGCGAGACCGGCGACCAGCCCCAGGACCAGCGATAAAACGTTCATGATAAGTTGTCCTCCAAAAAAGCCGCCCGCCACGGCTGGGCCCGTACGGTCTGCCGTCGCGGGCCCGTCCGCTGCGGCGGCGGGTATCTTCTCGGTTGCTACTCGTCGGCTTCCTTACGGTACGCACGGGCGACCTCGGCACAAACGGCGGCCGAATAACCCCGCCGCATCAAGAAGCCGTAGACTCGGCGCGCCTGGGCCCCTGAGTCCTCCCCAGTATTATACCGCCGTTGGGCGATTTCGAGGGCCGTTTGGTACTCGGAGCGCCCCGCGAACTGCTCCTCGACGGCCTCTCGTGCAGCCTCCTCGTCGATTCCGGTTCGCCTGAGGTCTCTGAATATGCGGCGCGGACCGTACTTGCGAGCCTCGGAACGAACCAGGTCTCGGGCGAACTCCTCGTCGTCGAGGTATCCGAGTTCCTCCAGGCGCGCGAGCACCTCCGCGACCGTCTCCTCGGCGTACCCCGCCCGCAGGAGCCTCTCGCGTAGCTCGCCCTTGGCGCGTGCCCGATAGCCCAAGACGTTGAGCGCCCGGTTCAGCGCCAGCGGCTTCTCCCCCGCCACCCTCAACTTGGTGAGCTCCTCGTCCGAGACGACGGCTCCCTTCTTCTCCAAAAGCCCGCGCTCCGCCGCCACCCCTGCGTCTACCACCGCCCAGAACTCGCCGTCGACGAAGACTTTGGCCCTGCCGTGACGCTCGAGGACCCCGGTCACGACCGGCACTTAAC
>JALZFK010000264.1 GCA_030861585.1 Actinomycetota bacterium
GCTACGAAGCACGGCAGCAAGCTGCCCGTGCGCCGGTAGAGGGCGCACAAAGCAACCGCCAGCAAGAACAGCGCTGGAAGCAACACGGGCTCGAAGTGCAAAAGTGCGAAGGCCGTCGAAGAGGCGAGTGCCGCCGGGACGAACGAGACCGTTTCCCCTATCCTTCCAGCGCCTTTGCCCTGTCCCCGCACCCTCCAGAGAAGGAGGGCGGCCAGTTTGCGCAAGCCCCCGAAGAGGGCGCCGCGGAATACCATTTCTTCGACGGCGGGGGCGAAGAGCACGATGACAAAGATCGTCAAGGGTACGGAGGTTTCCGGGCTCTCTTCGACCCATTCCTGGATGCCTCGCATAAGCGGCTCCTGCACTACCGACTCCGTCGAGATGCCGAATCGTTCCAGGACAAAGATGCTCAAGGCATTCAACGGGACGCTCAAGATCAGCGCCATGCCCCCGACGCCAAGCCCGAGCACCACCGCGAAAAAGTACCCCCACTGCGGCCTTGCGAGGCCTAAAGCCCCCAACCCGTAGCTCGTCGGCCGCCCTAGCCTCCGCGCCACGAAGACCCCCGCCCAGAAAAAGCCGATCACGAGGACGAGTATTAAAGTGTCCTGCAGCAGAACTAAGGAGAGGGCCTGTACTGGGTCGCTAAGCATCCATCCCGCTCTCCAGGTACACCTCGCCTGCCGGCCATCCCCGCGCGGCATCCTCCAAGAGTCTCTCCTTGACCCAATCCGGCAGTAGCGGGATCTTCTCGAGGTCCCCCGACTTCACCCAGCGTAGCTCTTTGAGGGTAGGTTCCGAAGCTTCCTCGCTTTCCGGGTCGCTCCCTAACTGGGCCTCTCCATCCGGGGCCTCGACCCACGCCGTCACGTCCACCGTGTGCCGGTTCTCGGCCAAGAACTCGCTCACGTACAGCACGTTCACGAACCGGCCCGTAAGCCCCGTCTCCTCCAGCAACTCCCGTTCGGCGCACTCCGGTATCGTCTCGCCTGGTTCCAGGCGTCCGCCCGGCAAAACCCAGTACGGCTCCCGGTCCGGCTTATCGTGGCGCACGAGGAGCAATGCCCCATCCCGCTCCACGACCGCCCCGACACGAATACCGAAGTCCATCTCCGTATTGGATGATCGGTCTTTGCCCATGGGTGCTGAGTATACATACAGGGCCGCTCAGTGAACGGCTGTACAACTGACCCGCACGGCAATGGCGTTACGGGCTTTACTACTGGGCGCGGGATCAGGCCGAGCTTGACGGGGTTAGCAAGGTTGCCCTAGCGGTTGGTGCCCCCGACCTTAGACCGGCGAACGCGTACCTACTTGGCTGCCGACCCAGACGTAGCCGTCGGACCAGACCTCGCGCTTCCAAATCGGCACGATCTCCTTAATCCGCTCTATCGCGTACCGGCTCGCCTCGAACGCCGGGACGCGCCGCGGCGACGTCACCACGATCACCACGCTCGGCTCGCCGGGCTCCACCCGCCCGAGGCGATGCACGATCGTGACGTGCCCGACCTCCCAACGCTTCTTTATCTCGCCCCCGATCTCCTCAAGCTTCTTATCCGCCATCGGCCGGTACGCCTCGTACTCCAGATACTCCACCTTCTCGCCGGAACTTTCGTCTACCCGTGTTGTCCCGACGAAGGTCGCGACCGCCCCACAGTCCGGGCGGAAGGCATCGATGACGAGGGCACCTACGTCTATTGGCTCCTCGACGATCTGGAACAATCTAACCCCCCGACACCGGCGGTAACACGGCCACCTCGTCGCCGGGCGTGACCAAATCTTCCATCCGAGCGTACTCGCCGTTGACGGCAAAGGCTAAGGTATCACCCATGGGCACGAGGCCGGGATGCTGGTCCTCGAGAACGGGCCAGAGCTCCCCGAGGGTCGTTTCCTCACCTATGGGTACTTCGATCTGACGGGTACCGGCCCTATCCGCGGCGGCGCCGAAGAGCAGTACCTTGACGCCGTTCATCGGCTGCTCTCCTCGGGCTCCGGGACGTACCCGGGACCGACTATGACCTTCAGAGCGCGCGGTATGACGACGAACTCGGCGGGCTCGTCGCCGATGACCTCGCCGTCGACGGTGAACTCGAGCCCGGGTTGGGAAGTGACCCAAACCTCCTGGGATCGCGCGAAGAACACGCCTTCGTTATCTAAGTAATCGAATCGGGCGAGCGCCGCCGGGGCGAGAGCGAGGAACTCCTTGATCCCTACGTCTTCTATGACTATAACGTCCAGAAGGCCGTCCTCAGGGTTGGCTTTGGGGGCGGCGGGCCAGCCGCCTCCGGCATAGCGGCAGTTGCCGATGGCTATGTTGACGGCGCGCACCTTACGCTCCTCGCCGTCAAGGTGCAGCGTCGTCTCGCGCACGTCGAAGTCGCTGGCGACCTTTAGAGAGGTCCTAAGGTAGGAGAGCTTGCCCCACTTGCTCTTGGTCTCCTCGTCGTTGGCGTCGGAGATCTGTGCCCCGAGGCCACCGGTCGCCACGTTGATGAAGAAACGTTCGCCTATGCCGTCGGACCTCACGCGCGCCACGTCGAGGGTCCGCACCCTGCCTTGCTGGATCACGGCCTCCGCCTCGTCCGCTCTTTCTGGTATGGCCAGCGTCGCCGCCAGGTCGTTGCCGGTGCCAGCCGGCAGGAGAGCGAGCGTCACGCCCTCCGGGAAACCGGCCTTGCCGAGCCCGTTGATGACGTCGTTGACGGTTCCATCGCCACCGGCGACGATAAGGAGCCCATCGCTCCACTCTTTAGCGGCCTCCGTCGCGTCGTCTGCGCCTTCGGTTTCGATCCAGTCTAGCTCGAATCCGGAAAGCTTCTCCCGAAGACGATTCGGATCGCTCGTCCCGCCGCCGGAGGACGGGTTGCAGATTACCCGCGCCCTGGCCCTCGAAGTTTCCATACCGCCAACCCTCGGTCGTTTCCGCGTCGAGGAAGAGTTTACCTTGTAAGAAGCCGCAGCATGGGGTTCGAAGCTTTGAATGCTGCTAGGAAGCCCGCCGCTCGGGCGTATATTCCGGGTCGATCCGGAACAGCCGGACGACCGGCAGCCAGATCTCACGCTCGGGCTCCCCGTCGAGCCTCACGACGGCCTGGTGCCCGTCACCGGAGAGATAGCGCACCTCACCGGGTCCCACGGGCGTCTCTACCCGTTCTCCGACGGAGAGGTCTTCGAGGAAAGCCTCCCGGAGGGCGGCGACGTAGGCGAGGGCGAGCGACCGACCGAGGTGAGCGCCCTCGTCACGACGATCGGCCACGAGGATGCCCGCGATGCGGTAGAGGTTCGCCCGACTGACCTGCGAGATGAGGCACGCCCGGATCGTCTGCCGTACGAGCTGTCCCTCGAACTCCGAATACTCCTCTCCGCTCCTCTTTAGTATCCCCATTACCCGCGGGTACGCCCGCTCGACTGCTTCCTCGACGGTTAAGCCGTTGATCCCGCGCTCGTAGACGTGCGGATCGAGCCTTTCTTCTTCCCGCCGCCGCGGGACGCTCAACCAGTCCTGCCTCGTGCCGTTTGTAGTCCTTGTCATGTACAAATTATACCGCATCAAGGGGGTTTTTCATCGATAAATCTCCTGCAAACCCGTATATTGTAGGCCTGTACGAGCGTCGGGCGGGAGTGGCGGTAAACTTAAGCTGTTGGGCGACAGGCAGGAGGTTTCCTTGGATTCCGGGGAATTCTTAGGGCGGTTGAAGCGGGAGGTCATCGGGCATCCGGCGCTGGTGCACCCTTTTTTGGAGCGGTTCGGGGAGGGGGACGCGAGCGCGGAGGGGGTAAGGACGTTCGCCATCCAGTACTATCGTCACGTTCGGGTGAGCCGGTTGTACCTGGCGGCCCTTATCTCCAACTGCGGCCACGACGAGAAACTTCAGCTCGCTTTAGCCGAGATCCTCTTCGACGAGTATGGTCACCTGAACCCCGAGGATACCCACCCGGCCCTTTACAGGCGCTTCCTTACGGCTCTGGGCATTACTGAGGAGGAGTGGGAGGCCCCGCCGACGATCCCGGAGATACAGCTGTACATAAGCGCCCACCGCGAGTTGGCAGGCGACCCGGATATCCGGCTAGGTCTGGGGGCCCTCGGGCCGGCTAGCGAGTGGCCGGTACCACCGATCTACGTTCGTCTCGCCGAGGG
>JALZFK010000295.1 GCA_030861585.1 Actinomycetota bacterium
ATGAAAGGTTCCGAACAGATGGTTAGGATTCTGAGGCTTAGTTGATAGCCGTTAACCACCGAGCAGCCAGCAGAGGTGTCGAAGAGGGCCACACCAACCACGAAGCTTCGTGGTTGGTGCGAGAACCGGTTGCCGTCCTTCCGGCCGATGTACGGTCCTCAATAAGGGCCTCGTTGTCGGGATGGGTGCTCTCCCTGATCGGGGTGGTCTTCGCCCTGATAGGGATATTTGTGTGGGAGGGGATCTCCATCAAACGTGCGTGGATCATGCTCGGAGTACTTGGCTACTACTTCGGGCTGAGGGGGCAAGACCGGTGGGCCAGATCTTGGGGATCATAGCCATCGTCCTTAACGTTATCTCCATCTTTGTGAGCGCCCTAGAGGGCCCCCCACAATAACCATGTGTTCACACTGGAAAAGCGAAGGTACGCAAGCCAGCGAGCCTAGCGAGCACGCAAACGACCTGTACAACTTGGCCCTGCTTATCCGGCGGGCGAAGATGATTCTGGACTTTAACCGGGTCGGGAGTTACACGCAGCCGGGCCCGAGGCTTTACCCGCACCAGTGGTCCTGGGACTCGGCCTTTATCGCCATCGGGTATTCCCACTACGATCAGCGCCGGGCGGTTAACGAGCTCGACCACCTCTTCGATAGCCAGTGGAAGAACGGCCTGCTGCCTCAGATCGTCTTTAACCCGGACTTCAGCGAGTACTTTCCGGGGATCGAGTTCTGGCACGCGGACCGCAGCCCGGACACGCCTCGTCACCGCAAGACCTCCGGCGTGGTCCAGCCACCCGTCCACGCCACCGCCACGTTGCATGTCTACCGGCACGCCAAGGACGAAGCGCACGCACGGAGGTTTTTGGAGCGGGCGTTCTCGCGGCTCAAAGCATGGCACGAGTACCTATACCGGGAGCGGGATCCCGAGGGCGAGGGGCTGGTCTACATCCGCCATCCTTGGGAGTCGGGCATGGACAACTCCCCAATGTGGGACGAGATCCTGCTCCGGCTGCATCTTAAGCCAGACCAAATACCGCCTTACCGACGGGCGGACACGCACCTCGTCGCCGCCGAAGATCGTCCGGCGGGCGCGGCGTACGACCGGTTCGCCTGGCTCGTCCAGTTCTTCGCGGCACGCGACTACAACGAAGCCCGGATCCGCGAGGGCTGCCCCTTCCTCGTGCGAGACGTGCTCTTCAACACCCTCCTCTGCCAGTCAGGGCGGGACCTAGCGGAGATCGCACGCGTTCTGGGGGAGGATCCTTCACCTTTCGAGGTGCAAGCAGAGCAAACCGGCCGCGCGATAAACGAGAAGCTCTGGGACGAAGAGCGTGGGATCTACCTCGATTATGACATGGTCACCGACGAGCCTATAAGGGTGTACGTGGCGGCAGGCTTCTCGCCCCTCTACGCGGGCATCCCGGACGGGAATAAGGCCCAACGTATGCTGGATCTGCTGGAAAACTCTGGATTCAGCCTGGGGACGAACGGTTGCCACCCCATCCCCAGCTACGACCGGTACGGCTACGGCTTCTCCCCCGTCCAATACTGGCGAGGGTCGGTTTGGGTGAACATAAACTGGGTGCTGCTGCGCGGCCTCCGACGCTACGGATTCGAGGAGCAAGCCGACTATCTTCGTCAGTCCACGATCGAACTCGTGCAAGAAGGGGGCTTCTACGAGTACTTCCACCCCACAACGGGTAACGGACACGGCTCCGACTTCTTCTCCTGGACGGCGGCTCTGCTCCTCGACATACTGCTCGAGGAAACGCCAAAGACCGACGGCCGATGAGCACGCCCCCCGAACGGACGGGCAGGAGACGGAGCATACAGCTCAAGAATAAGGTAGCCGTGGTCACGAGGGCGTGAGGATCGGCGAGACTATTTCGATAGCCTTTGCCGAAAATGTAGCGCCCTTAGCCGCGTAGCTCGCCCCCGACGCCTCGACCTACGCGGCGGAGAACACCTCGTTCATAGTCGGTGTCATGCTCCGAGACGCGGGAAGTCTGTAAGATAGCTTAGCTACGCTACCAGTAGCGTAGAGGGCGTCGCCTCAAAAATATCCGGCTGCCACCATGCTCGCAAATACCACGAGGATCGCCAGCAAGAGAACGTCGGGCCGGCCGGAATTAGGGCAATCCCTGTCGGGCAGCAACGGTATCGGACGAGCCCACGTCGAAGGCAGACAGCAAATTGTTGTCCCCGGTGTTTTGATCAGTAAGGAGCGCCAATCTGTACCGCCAATCCATAAACTCTACGGGTACGCCCGCCGGCTATGCGTGGCAGCGCTGAAAGGCAATAGCAGGAGAGGTAGCGCAAGCGCCTCTAAGCCAACTAAGGATCGGCAAAGTCGAGCTATTCCGCCTCCTCTCTTTGCGTGGGTACGAGATCTCTTTCAGAAAGCCGTCCAATCAGTGTTATACCCGCCGGTGGAGTGCCTGCGCTGCGAGTTTCTCAACACGACAACGGAGATCTCGGTCATTCCTCGCCTACCAGAAATGCGTCTTCCTTTCGCCACGCGTGAACCCCGCCGCAGTGCGGACACGTGGCGCTTTGATCTTCGAGATCGGCAGATTCGAACGCCGCGTGGTCCATGTCGAGTCCTGTGTAGAAGGGCATATCGGATTCTGGGCAAATAATCATGATTCTGCTCACTGGTTCTCCCTCTGCGCCGCCTAGTGCAAGCAGCCGCCCAGATACCGACTCCTGAGCCGATGATTGTATAAGAACGCAGATGTCGCAGCAGAACGCCTCGTTTGTCTCGGTCCCACACCCATCCGGGACTCCATCGGGTATAACTTGGCCTGCCGGTCGGAGTCAGAAAGGAGAACGTTGGTGAAGGTGCTCGTCGCGGGAGCTAGCGGCCAGACGGCCAGCCATCTGGTCGGGATGCTCGTGGAGGATGGCCACGAGGTGCGAGGCCTGGTACGTAAGGAAGAGCAGTTGTCTGGCGTGGAGGAGATGGGCGCAGAGCCTGCTCTGGTAGACCTCGAAGAGGAGGAGGTCGAAGGAGGCGTCGGAGAAGCCGTGGAGGGCTGCGACGCCATCGTCTTCGCCGCCGGGGCCGGACCCGGCAGCGGCGCCGAGCGGAAGGAGACGATGGATTACGGAGGCGCCGTGAAGCTGATCGAGGCGGCCGAAAAGCACGGCGTGCACCGGTACCTGATGCTCAGCGCGATGGGCGCCGAAGACCCGGAGAGCCGTGAGGAGGCGATGCAGCCGTACCTGTTCGCCAAGGCCCGCGCGGATGAGCGTTTGATGAAGAGCGACCTCGACTACACCATCATCCGCCCCGGCAGCCTGACAAACGAGGAGGGGACCGGCAGGATAGAGGCGGCCGAATCCTTGAGCCGCCGTGGTGAGATCCCCCGCGACGACGTCGCCCGAACCTTCGCCGCCGCCCTAGAAGCGGAGAGTACCCACCGAAAGAAGTTCGAGATCTTGGCCGGGAACACCCCCATCCCGGAAGCGTTAAAGCAGCTCTGAGACGCGGAGTGTTTGGCCGACCTCTCTTAACCGTCGCGGGGATGGCGTTGGCGGGTGCCGTGGGCGGTCTCGTGTACGCGCGGGAGGTCGAGCCATACCGGGTCGTGGTCGAGCGCATAACGCTTACTCTGCCCCGGCTCGCGTCCTCCTTCGACGGGTATCGCGTCGTCCAGATCAGCGACGTCCACTTGGACGGTTGGATGACGCCGGAGCGCTTCGGGCGCATAGTGGGCCTTATCAACGAGCAGGAACCGGACCTCGTTGCGATCACGGGCGACTTCGTCTCCGTCTCCGCCCGCTACATCTCCGACCTCCCCGGACCGCTTGGGAAGCTCCGGGTCTCCGACGGGGTGGTGGCGATACTCGGCAACCACGACCACCTGAACGACACCGAAGCCGTGCGTCGCGCCATCTCCTCGGCCGGCGTGGTCGACGTGAGCAACGCCGTTCACACGTTGCGCCGGGACGGGGCTGTCATGCACCTATGCGGGCTCGACAGCGGCACGTACGACTACGACCGCCTGGACGAGGTGTTAGAAGACCTAGAGAACGCGGAACCCGGCTGCGCCGTGCTCCTCGCCCACGAGCCGGACCTCGCCGACAAGAGCTCCGCCACCGGGCGCTTCGATCTGCAGCTCTCCGGTCACTCGCACGGGGGGCAGGTGCGGATCCCGTTTCTAGGAGCCCCGCTCTTCATGCCGCCGCTCTCGTTTCATCGGGCTGTGCCGCCGCTCGCGTGCAAATATCCGATCGGGCACTACAAGGTAGGCAAGATGCACCAATACACCAACCGGGGTCTGGGTATCATGTACCTCCGCCTCCGCCTGAACTGCCGACCCGAGATTACGGTCCTCACCCTTCGTTCACCCAAGGGACAATAGACCTAACGTTCGATGCTGGCCGTTCTTTATCCATCGTATAGGCGATGCTATCATCGCCAAGATGTCAGGCACGCCGGTACGCAAAGAAGCGTGAGGTAAGGCCGTGAAGCTGGCGGTCCGGGGAGCTTCCTGGATGCTGGTGTACCTGGCGGTGGCTGTCGCCCCGCTCGTCTTCGCCGTGATCGACCCCACGCCAGGCCGGGGTTTCCTGATCAACTTCTCCGTCGCCCTGGGCTTTGTGGGGCTCGCCATGCTGGGCTTGCAGTTCGCCCTCGTCGCCCGCTTTCAGAGGGTGGCGGCGCCTTTCGGCATAGACGTCGTGCTGCAGTTCCACCGCCAGATAGCCTACGTCGCCCTGCTCTTCATCCTGGCCCACCCGGTGCTGTTGTTCGTGACCGATACCGAATTCCTCGCGCTGCTGGACCCGATCACCGCGCCGTGGCGGGCTAAGATGGCGGTGCTCTCGACGGTAGCGCTGCTCGTCCTGGTTGCGCTTTCGATCTGGCGCAAACGGCTGCGTATCGGGTACGAGCTCTGGCAGTTCGCGCATGGCGTGCTCGCCGTCGTCGCCGTGGTAGCCGCCTTGGCACACGTCTTTCTGGTCGGCTACTACGTGGATAAGCCCTGGGAGCACGCGCTGTGGCTACTAATGTCGGCAGCATTCGTCTTCCTGCTCGTGTGGGTGCGCGTCGTCAGACCGTTACAACGTTACGGAAACCCGTGGCGTATCGAGGAGGTGATCCCGGAGCGGGGCGACACGTACACCATGGTGCTCAAACCCTCCAACCGCCACGCCAAAAACCACAACGGCTTCGCCTTCAGGCCGGGCCAGTTCGCCTGGATCATGATTGGCCGTTCTCCTTTCGCGATTACCCAACACCCGTTCTCGATCTCCTCGAGCGCCGAGCAGACCGACCGGGTGGCACTCAGCGTCAAGGTCGCGGGCGACTTCACCTCGGAGATCGGCGCCCTGCAGCCCGAGACTACCGTCTATCTCGATGGCCCTTATGGCGCGTTCACCATGGACCGCTACGAGGGTCCGGGCTTCGTCTTTATCGGCGCCGGGATCGGCGTCACGCCGCTTATGAGCATGATGCGCACCCTCGCCGACCGGGAAGACGTCCGCCCCTGCTACCTTTTCCTCTGCAACCGCGACTGGGAGAGCATCACCTTCCGCGAGGAGATCGAGGAGCTGAAGACGAGGCTCAACCTGAGCGTGGTGCACGTCCTCAGCCATCCGTCTGGGGACTGGGAGTGCGAGAAAGGCCGCATTAACGCGACGATGCTGCTATGCCACCTACCGAAGCGGTACGAGCACCTGCAGTACTTCGTCTGCGGACCCGAGGCGATGATGGACGCTACGGAGAGCTACCTAGACGAGATCGACGTGCCCGAAGAGCAGGTCCACGCCGACCGTTTCGGTATGGTCTAAGAGGGCACGGTATGCGCCAGAGCTACACGCTTGCCTTCGTGCTGATAACCGCGGCACTGCTGATCGTCGCTTGCCTCCTCTTCGCGGTCACCCAGGGCGGCCAGAACCCCGAACCGCAACGTAGCGCGAGGCGATCGAACCGCCACCTTCGGGTAGATTACGCTGGCGGCATTCCGAGGGGTAAAAGCTCGTGACTTGCGCCAAGCTAGAAGCACACAACGTGAAAACAAAGCTCTAGCCAAACGTTCCTGGCCGATCTATCCTAGCGACAGAAGAGCTCTAGGACGAGCACGAAACACCCGAGAGCGAAGGAGCAGTCGAAAGTGAGCCTACGAGATCTCGTAACCCCAGAGACTTTCCTCCGGGAGATGCCAAAAGCAGAGCTACACATCCACATCGAGGGTTCTCTGGAACCCGAGCTGATGTTCGGGATCGCCGAGCGCAATGAGGTTGCCCTCCGGTACTCCTCCGTCGAAGAGGCGCGCCGCGCCTAC
>JALZFK010000342.1 GCA_030861585.1 Actinomycetota bacterium
CACGACGAACCCGGCGATCAGGAGCAGCGTGGCTCCCACGCTGCTCGAATCCCTGGAGAAGAACAGTGAGAGCAGGATGATCGTGCCGAACTCGGCTATCGACGAGCCGCCGATGACGAGCTGACCAAGCGTGGTGTTGCTCTGCCCGGCGTCGACGAGCACCGGGATCACGACGCCTATAGCGGTCGCCGACAGGATGATCGCCACGAGCAGAGGGGCTTGGATGAGACCAGCGGCCCTAAGCCCCAGACCGATGACCAGCGCAATAGCCAGAGAGAGCACGAACCCGGTCGCGGCGCTCCGCAATAATCCACCCCGCAGGTGGTCGAGGTCGATCTCGAGCCCCGCCAGGAACAGCAGGAACGCGAGGCCGAGCAGGGCCAAGACCTGCAGCGGCAGGTCCACCTCTACAAGGCCGAAGACCGCAGGGCCGATCAAGATACCAACCACGATCTCCAGGACGACGGAGGGCAGACGCAAGGAGGGCACGAGGCCCAAGCCCAGCGGGACCGCGAAGGCGACCGCCGCGACGATTAGCACTCCCGTAAGAGAGATCTCGGGCATCGTCAGAACCTCACAATCTCTGGACGTTCCGGGCCGTCGGGCCTGCTTCGCTCTCGACGACCTCGAACCTCACCGCTGTGTCCGGCTTCAGGGTACGGTACCCTTCACCCGGAATAGCGGTGAAGTGGAAGAACACGTCGCTGCTCGAGCTCTCGCTCGCGATCGCTCCTACGCCCGTCTCGATGTCGAACCGGCGTACGACGCCCTGGGCTACCGGTAGGCTGTTGGCGCCGAGCGGCGGCGCGCCGTCGGCCCACTCCTGCTGGGGGATACGAATGTTCTTGACCACCGGCGTGTCGTACGCCTCGTAGCGGTAATCCGACCGGGATTGCATGATCGCCCGCAGGTCACGCCGGAGCTCTTCGAGCGTCGGACGTCCGACGAAGAACCACCCGTCGTAGACCTTGTAAATGGTCAGGTCGGGGCGTAGCACGAAGGTGTAGGGCCGCGCCCTGTACGCGTACTCCCCCTCGGTCTCGTCGAGGATGTCGATGTGCCTTATAGCCTCCCGTCGTTCGTCCGCCAGGAAAGGCCAGGTCGCTCCGAGCCCGGCGCGAAAGGCCGCCTGGACCATGGGAGGGTCGGCGCTGATGGTCACGAGCTTGCAATAGTTGACCGCAAGCTCGGACTGGAACTCTACCAACTGCCGCATCTGCTGCTGGTCGCGCGGGCAGAAGAATCCGCGGCCGAAGACCACGATGAGTGGGTAGCCGTCTACGAAGCCCAGCTTCTCGTCCAGGAGGCCGGGCCTGGTGAACTCAGAGAGCCGGCGCGGCTTGTTGCGGTGGTCCGGTAGCTCGAAGTCGGGGAATTTGTCTCCGGCCTGTAGGTTCGTCGTCATAGCGGGCGTAGGTGGTTTTTCGTCTCGTACTCGCTGCGTTCACTCATGCCGCGCGCTCGGTACGGCTGCTCTCTTCATCAGCGTCTCGCCGAGCGCGGCGAACAGGTTGTTGAGCGACTCGGCCAGGGTCGGGTGGGAGAAGACGCCGTCCCGAAGGGCCGTATAGGGTACGTGGCCCATCATGGCTATCTGCATCATCGCCATGATCTCGCCACCCTCTATTCCCAGCACCGCGCAGCCCAGGATCTGGCCCGTGTCGGCGTCCACCACGGCCTTCATAAAGCCCCGGGTTTCGTCCATCTCCACCGCCCGGGCCACGTAGCTCATCGGCATCTTGGCAACGTGGACGTTGCGGCCCTGCTCGCGAGCTTCCTGCTCGCTCAGGCCTATCCGGCCCAGCTGCGGGTCGATGAAGACGGTGTAGGGCACGAGCCGGTCAGCGGTGGAGGCGTCTCCGCCTTCGAGCAGGTTGGTGCGGATGATGCGGAAGTCGTCGTAGGAGATGTGGGTGAAGGCCGGGCCGCCATTCACATCGCCCATGGCGTAGATGCCCGGCACGTTGGTCTCCAGGCGATCGTTTACCTCAACAAAGCCGCGCCTGTCCGTCTCCACGCCGGCCGCTTTCAGGTTGAGCGCGTCGGTGTTGGGAGGCCGGCCGGCCGCCACAAGCAGGTGCGAGCCCTCCAGGGTGCGCTCACCCTCAGGCGCGCCTACCGTCAGCCGGATCCTCCCGTCGTCTCCCTGCGCGACGTGCCGGGCTTGTGCGTTGAGCAGCACCTCGATACCGTCCTCGTGCATGATGTCGGCCACCGCCTCGGCAACGTCGGCGTCCTCGCGGCCCATCAACTGCTTGCCGAGCTCCACGACCGTCACCTCGCTGCCAAAGCGCCTGAACATCTGGGCGAACTCCAGCCCCACGTAGCTGCCGCCGAGCACCATCAGATGCTCCGGAACCACGTCTAGCTCCATAATCGTCGTCGAGTTGAGGGCGGGTACGGCGTTCAGCCCCTCGATCGGAGGGTTGGCGGGCCGCGCCCCGACGTTGATGAAGATGTCGTCGGCGCTCAGTTGGACCGTCTCGCCATCGCCGTTGAGGCGTACCTCGAGCTCCTTCGGGCCGGTGAAGCGCGCCTCGCCCATCAGCAGGTCCAAACCCTCGGTTTGTTCGATACGCCGCTCGCTACCGCTGCGAAAGCCCCTGACGATGTCCCGTTTGCGCTG
>JALZFK010000371.1 GCA_030861585.1 Actinomycetota bacterium
TGCGGGTGGCTGGTCCTCAACCGCCGACGTGGATGGCGGGGCGCCGTTCGGGGTCTGGCTCTGCCTCCCGGAGCACCTCGCGCGTAACCGGGGCGGTATCCCCCTCCCCGAACAGCAGGTAGCGGAGCAGGTACACCACTGGGTTGCCCTCTGTCCAACCGAAGTAGCAATGTGGTCTTCTACCGGTCGTGTCGCGCAGATAGAGCAGCAAAGCAGCGATGGTGTTCGGAACAGTCGATCCTTCGGCGCGCAGCACTCGGTAGCCATTCACTTCCACGCCTCTTACCTTGAGCACCTCCGCGAATTCTGAAGGGTCATGTACGTCCACTTCCAAGAAAACGATCGGCTCTCCCGCCGGGATGTGGTTGTCTTCGCGCTGCTCTCTTTCCTTCAAGGCATACTCACGCTCATCCCCCGCTTGGCGTCGATTAGCAACGATGTTGACCTCGCTACTATTCGCTATTTCGTCGATAAACCTTCGGGCCGTTTCGTCGATCTCTACGCTCTCCGCGCGCAGCTCGGTCGTACGGTATATGCGTGAGATCAGCGAGGTGAAGATCATCACGCCGATGAAGAACAAGGAGATCATGAGCCCATCGGGCCGCTGTATCTCATTGGCCACGAGGGCGTATACGAATACCACGGTGACCAGCCCGAACGCAAAAGCCACCTGCTTGGATCCCCCGCGCCAGGCGACGAGCGTTATAGCGAAGGCGGCTGAGGTCATCATCGCCAGGACGCCAGTCGCGTACGCCCCGGCCTGGGCCTCCACGTCGGCCTCGAAGATGATCGTCACCGCGAGGGCGACGAGGGTGTAGACGAGCACGAGAGGTCTGACCGCCCGCCCCCACTCGGGTGCCATGCCGTAGCGGGGCAGGTAGCGGGGGACGATATTCAACAACCCGGCCATCGCCGAGGCGCCCGCGAACCACAAGATCGTGATCGTACTAAGGTCATAGGCTGTACCGAACGCGTCGCCCAGGTACTCGTGCGCTAAATAGGCCAGCGCCCGCCCGTTGGCTTCGCCACCGGTTTCGAACTCCTCGGGGGGGATGAGCACGGTAGTCACGAAGCTGGTTGTGACCAGGTAAAAGCTCATGATCAGGGCGGCGGTGGCTAGCATCTTACGGGTGTTGCGGATGCGGCCCGCGGGACGCTGTGGGTCGTCTCCCTCGTCACCGCGCACGAGTGGCATCATGCCCACGCCGGTCTCGAAGCCCGAGAGCCCCAAAGCCAGTTGCGGGAACACCAAGAGCGACGCGACGGCGATTATTATGGGGTCGCCGTAGTTGGCGAAGAGCGCGCTTTGCCAGCCAGCGATGCTCTGAGGGTGCGTCGCGCTTTCGTACAAGCCGACGGTTACGATGACGAGGTTCAACAGCAGGTAGAACGCGACCACGACGACCGCGATGCCGATAGCCTCCCTGAAGCCTTTGAGGAAGACCGCTCCCAACAGGGCCAAGAGCACGAGAGTTATGACTACCTCCCTCCCCTGGAAGAATTCCGGCACCAAGGGGTTCTCCACGATGTGCGCCGTGGCATCCGCTGCAGAGAGCGTGATCGTGACCAACCAACCGGTCGCCACGAAGCCCAGCAGGCATAGGACGAACAGCTTGCCCTTCCAGAAAGAGAGAAGGTTCTCGAGCATCGCGATCGAGCCCTGGCCGTGTGGGCTCTCCTGGGCGACGCGGCGGTACATCGGCAAGGCCCCGAAGAGGGTCAGGAGCACGATGAGCAAGGTGGCTATGGGCGAGAGGGCACCGGCCGCCAGAGCCGCGATGCCGGGGATATAGCCCAGCGTCGAGAAGTAGTCTACCCCGGTCAGGCATACGACTTTCCACCAGGAGTGCTGCTCGGGTTGGCCCTCCTTCGCCTCCGGGCCCGCCACCTCCACGATACGATCTTCGAGCAGCCAACGCGTGAAGCGATTGGCGGGACGTTTTGGTGGATCCATCAGTTTGGCCATTGCTGCTCCTGCCCGGGTTGATGATTTGTATTCGACATAACACCCAGGAGCGTGTCGCCGCACCTTCTCGACGGGCCTAGAGCGTAGTAGATCAAGTAACCTACGATAGCGTGGGGTGTCTTTTCCGTATGTCTATTCACCCTTTTCCTTCTGTGAAGTCCGGTGACCTGGGACCAAGTATAGACCCAAGGTTGCGCTAACAGCAGAGCACTCACGAGACGCGCGTTCTCGAGCGCACGGATCTACTCTGTCGCTTCCGCGCCAGCGAGCCGCGCGGCCGTCCGTTCTTTACCCATAGCCAGTAGAGGCCGCCTGCGACGAAGAAGGCCGCGCCCAAGGAGGACAAGGGGAACACCCGGGCGAGGTTGATCACCAAAACAAACGCGACTATGAGCGCACCCACGCTATTGAGGGTGAGCGCGCCCCGCTTGCTCTCCCGGTAGGAGAACACGACCATGGCTATAAGCCCTGCCAAAAACTCAGAAAAACCGAGACGGCATAGAAGGGCACCAGCTCTTGTTCATCCGCTTGCGCTGCCACTACGACCAGAGCCGTAAAATGCCGTACACCAGTACTCCCCAGAAGGGCGTGTAGTAGCGGTTAGTCCGCCCGAGCCACGAGGGCAAGACGCCGGTTTCTTCGTCGTCACCGGTCTTCTCTCGTGCCAGGGCCTCGAGCAGCCCTGGGCCTGCCTGGAACGCGGATGCCTCCGCCGAGCTCGGCCCTCAGACGACACCTAACGACCTCCGGATCGAGTCTCCGACGATCCCATAAGCCGTAAAGGGGAGGTCGGTGGTGCCGAAGACTCTACGGAGGGCACCGTTCGTATCTTGCTTGCCTGCTGCTCGTACATCTCACGCTGACGTTGAACGATGGCTCGGCCCTCGCAAAGGTCGTCCCGATCTCGCGAGTCCGAACAGCGAGATCGCCACCGAGAGGGTGCTCCCTGCTTGCCTATAGATACCAGCTCTCCTGCTCGGCATCGAAACAATCTTGCAGGTTATACTGCGGACAACGCGAGCGCCGTGAGTATGAGGATCGTGACGAGGAGGAAGAGCCCCGCGACGACAAAGAAAGTCTTGTCGGCCCCTTTCGACGTTCTTCTTCGCGACCTCCTCTTCTGCCGCCGCCTATCCCTACGGCTGCTGGGCGTCCAGCGCTTGTAGCCCGTAAGCCTTCCTCCCTGCGTCTAGGAAGTTTCGTCCAAGGCCTCGGCGACGAGCTGTGCCACCTCCGAGGGGTTCGTCGCGGACCTGATACCGGCGCGCTCCAGGGCTTCGCTCTTGGCCTGGGCGGTGCTCTCGCCGCCGGAGACGATGGCCCCCGCGTGACCCATCGTCTTGCCCTCGGGAGCGGTGAAACCGGCGACGTACGCCACGACCGGGATGCTCATCTCGTTCTGCACGTACTCGGCGGCGCGCTGCTCGGCGTTACCGCCTATCTCCCCGATCATCACGGCGCACTGGGTCTCGGGATCTTTCTCGAACTGCTCCAGTATCTCGATGAAGTTGGTTCCAATTATCGGGTCGCCTCCGATGCCTACGGCCGTGCTCTGACCGA
>JALZFK010000376.1 GCA_030861585.1 Actinomycetota bacterium
TCCCGGGATGGAGGGTTGCCCAGGGTTCTTCGTCGCCGAATCGGAACAAGAGGTCTTCAAGCACTGCGAACTCCACGCCAGAGAAGCCCACGGCGAAGACCCCGCTCAGTGGTCCGAGGAGGAGCTACAAACGGTAAAGAACCTGATTCGGCGCACCGAGGGTCCGGGAGTCTCGCCCTCCTAGGAGAAAGCCACACCACCCGAATAGCGGGCTAACTGTAGCCGTGAGTTTGCGGACACGCCCTAGGACGCCAGAACTTCGGAGAATTTAGCTTCCACGCAGTTCGGTGAATAACTTACGTTAAGTTGCTGCTCCGAAAACCATCGTTTTTAATACACTGCTATACGAAGGAGTTTTTCAACAAGCTGTCATGTCCCTACAGCGTCAGTTAGCGCCTTTTGGTTGGCGGTCCGGGTAGCGTCCGCTCCCCGAGGACGTCGAGGACACGCTGCCACAGGCCCCGCTCTTCCCACAGCCTCCACCTCTTGTAGGCGGTAGTGAAGCCTCCGTACTCCTCGGGCATCTCCCGCCAGGAGGAGCCAGTCCTCGCTACCCACAGGATAGCGCCGAGAACGACGCGATGATCATTGGGCGGTCTGCCTATCGTGCCCCTCTGAGGCGGGAGAATAGGCTTCACCAGCTCCCACTGTTCGTCGGTGAGTCGCGCTTCCTCGGGTGCGAGCGCAGCAACTTCGGGCGATCCTTTCCCCCCGAGAGAACGCCGGGCGGCCAAACGAGCCGCTCGGCAGCGAGCCGCAACTGCCTGGTGCGCCCGTCTCCACGTCGACCATCCCAGTAGAAAGCGTCTTCGTCCTCCCGGTGCGGCCATCGCGAGCACCAGCCGCCTGACCTCGGGCACCGTCGGAGGGATCAAGCTGGCGCCGAGATCCCCCTTTTACCGGCGTCTTCTTCCTCGCTGGCGGCGAGGCGCATGACCGCCAGGAAGGCGTGGGCCAAGAGGCAGAGAGTTACGTAGCGGTGCCAGGCTTCCCACCTCCTCACCTCGTAGTGGTCCATGCCGACCTCCCCCTTGGCCTCCGCAAAGCATTCTTCCACCGCCCAACGGCCCTCGCACACCCGCACGAGTTCCTCGATCGGCGTCCCTTCAGGCCCGTACGCCTGGTGGAAGACGGGGTCCTCGGGGTCGTCGGAGCCGCGACGTACCAGCAGCCACCGACGCATCCCCTTCTGCGAGTCCGCCGCGAGATCCAAGCACGCCCATTCCCACGGGCGCCTCCCGCTGAGTCCGTCGCCCGCCGGACTGACTTCCGACCACGCCTCCTTGGGCAAGCGTTCGACGTGCTGCTCTATCTTCTTCTTGCGTCCACCAAGCGGGACGGCGTTGGTCTTGGGGACCATCACCGCGTAGGGACATCCCTGCTCCTCCAGCCACTCACGGAACTCGTGCGACCTCCCGTAGAACGAGTCTGTTACCACCCACTTCGCCGGGACGCCCGCCTCAAACGCCCTCTCGAGCATCGCCTTGGCGAGCTCGATCTTGTTCTCGAAGACGACGTCCTCGGGGACACCGGCCTCGGTGCGGCGTTCCCGGTTATGGGCCCACGCCTTCGGTAAGTAGAGCACCCGGTCGATGAACGCCACGCCCTTCTTGGAAGCGTAAGCCAGAAATACCCCGACCTGGCAGTTTTGACCGTATCCCCGGCCGTCCCCGTGTACTGGCGAGCCACGCCGACGCTCTTTTCGCCCTTTTTCAAAAAGCCGGTTTCGTCGACGATAAGGATGCCCGTCTCCTCCTCTCCGAGGTGCTCGATGACATACTTTCTCAGGTCGTCGCGCACCGCATCCGCTTCCCATTCGGCGGAGTGCAGGAGCCTTTGGACGCCCCGCGGGTCCTTCTCCCCGATGGCCTCGGCGAGTTGCCAGCCGTTCTTGCGCTCCACCCGTCCGAGCAGCCCCATCATGTAGCGCTGCACCCGCTGCCTAGCCTCCGAGCGGGTGAAGCGGCCGGCTATGCGCCCGTGCAACTCGTCCAATGCGGCCGACCATCCAGCGACCGCTGCCGATCTGGCAACCCTATCTTGCGCGACCATCCCGTTCCCTTCCTCGCCTTGCCGGAAGGGTAGCTCAGAAAGCGTTCTAACTGACGCTGTAGGGGACGGTTCCTACAATGACACTTAGCATAATCGAGCTCCGCAGCGGCGGTTGGAGTACTGTTAGAGCGCTCAATATTGGGTACTTTGGGGTCTTTCTTGGTTCTCAAAAGGGTGTCTCGGGACTATTCAATGGGTCACTCGGCCTAAGTGTCACTGTAGGACTAAGAGCCTGTTTGGTAAGTGATAGGGTTGGATGCGGAGAAGATAAATCTGCTCCTCCTACACGCAGAAACAGCACCTTACGGGTGGTTTTTTACAGGGGAGCTTCCTGAGGTTTTCGAAGCGTTTCTACCAAAGAGAGCTATAGAGATAGGTCAGAGCTATAGAGATAGGTCCTCCGCGTACGCC
>JALZFK010000380.1 GCA_030861585.1 Actinomycetota bacterium
GCCCTGAAGTGTAAGGACTGCCGTGGCACTCCGTTAGTCCGTCCGGGTAACCATGGCGGCCCTAGCTCGATGGTATCCTGAATCGACCATGGCAGACACGACCCACGATCCCCGCGTCGACGCTTACATCGGGTCGCTCCCCGACTGGCAGCGGGGAGTCTGCCGCAGGGTGCGCGCCCTGGTGCACGCGGCCGATCCCGAGGTGACGGAAACCATCAAGCGCACCGACCGTCCGTACTTCGCCTTGCACGGCAACGTCTGCGCGCTCCTGGCGGCGAAGGACCACGTGAACGTGTTCCTCTACGACCCCCTCGTCCCCGATCCCGAGGGCATCATCACCTCGGGTCACGAAAACGAGACGGGACGGACCGTGGCCATCCGTCGGGGGGAGGCGATCGACGAGGAGGCGCTCGTCGCCATGTTTCGGGCCATCATCGCGCACAACCGGGCCGGGGGCTGGCGTAAGATCATGCGCGAGCAGTAATCACCTGGAGCCGGTCCTCCGGACGCTCGTGGCGCTGATCCAGCGCCACGTGGCTGAGGTTGACGGGCATTCATGCAAAAGGGGGAGGTGAAAGAGGGCGAGGCATCTCGGGATGTGGGGTAGGCTGAAGTGATCGACAACGCTCCCCTAGGAGATGCCTCGTGTCCCAGTCTATCCCCTTTGCCCTGCCCGCCTCACCCTCCACGCCCACTCGATCGCTCCCTCAAGTTCTACACACTCAACGAAGCGGTCGACAAGGCGCTATATACCTCGCATTTCACTGCGGGCAATGCATAGCCGGACTGCTCAGTTACAAATCGCCGGCGGCGTTCCTCTCGCGGGCGGCGCGGAGCTTTTCCTGCCAGCCGTCGCCCCAGCGTGCTCGGGCCGCCTCTTCAACCCAGTGCTCCGCCAACCCACCGGCGACGAGCGCTTCCTCATAGCCGCGCAGGTAGCCGAGCCGGGCATCCCGGAGGGCGTAGGGCGCCACCCACGCCGGCAGGTCCAGCCCCTGCCACATCTCCACCATCTCGGCCGCTGACCTAAACCGGGCTTCTTCGACGTCTGCCCACCCCAGGCCCTCTCCGGCCTCCCGACAAGCAGCGCGCAGCTCGTCGGGAGCAAAAGTATCCCTACGGGCGTGGTGGGCCAGCTCTCGGGGGAGTGGGTACACGTCGGGCCTCGATCCTCAGCTACCGGTTTCTCGTTTGGCGTGGTCCCCCGTTTGTCCGATTTCGTGCCTCCCCGAGCATCTCGGCCGCCCCAGGAGCTGCCTTCCTGCACTCTGCGTAATTATTACAATATCTTGGATGGACAGGTACGCCGAGGTGTGGGAGAGGTTCAAGAGGGAGCGTTGCCTGGAGTTCGGAGGGCACACGGACCCGGAGTGGCAGGACGGGCACGCCCTCTCAGCCTCGTTGGTGGTACCGGTCGAAGCCCCGATCCTGCAGCGCAGCCTCGCGCCATTGAGGGACGCCCTGCGGCCTTTCCCGTTCGTCTCCCTGCATCCGGACCATTTCATGCACGTAACGCTGCTGTTCTTGGGCTTCCTCGTCTCGAAGCCCAAGGCCGAGAACGAGGTCTCGCGTGAGCGTCTTGAGGAGCTTGCGGACGAGGCCCGGGAAGCGCTACGAAGTTTCCCCGCCTTTACAGTAAAACTTGCAAACCTCAACGTCTTCTCCGGGGCGGCGTTCGTCGAGGTGCACGACGGCGGGAGGCTGGGGGAGCTGCGCGAAGCCGTCTGCGAGCGGTGCGGGCTCGAAAGACCCTCCGGGCCGTTCCACCTCACCCTGGCCTACTTGCAGGCCCCGGATGGCACGCCCGCTCCCGAAGAGTTCGTCGGCACCGTCGAGCGCTACCGCGAGTGGACCGTGGGCGCGTTCCGAGTCGAGCGCGTCGAGCTCACCCTGCTCGACCTGAACTTCTCCCGGTACCCCGAGCTCGAAACCCTCGCGGAGATACCACTGGGCGGCTAGCAGTCCGAGGCCGGCAGGCCGTGCCCCTCATGACCCGCAGCGCCTTGGCCGTGAGGAGCCAGCGCAGGGAGCCGACGCCCGGCTCGAGGAGGCCGTCAAACTGGAGGCGGACCGCTCCGCCTTTTTTGATCTGGACGCGCAGCCCCTCGGCGTTTCCGGTCAAGAGGTACGAGACCATCCCGTGCAACTGGGGCCGGTGCCCCACGACCGCCACGGAACTCGAATCTTCGTAGCGCGCTAGAGCGGCCAGGACCTCGCGCGGCGGATAAGCGGGCTCCAGCTCTTTGCAAGGGATGGGCGCGGGCCAGCCCGCCTGTTCCAGGATCTCCGCCGTCCGCCACGCCTGGCGAAAGGGCTGCTGAGGACCAGGCCGACCTAGGGCACGAGCCTTATGATCCCTCCGGCAGCGCGCCGAAACCGCTCCTCGCCCCTTTGCGTCAGCGGACGCTTCGAGTCGTCCGGCCAACGGTCCTCGTCCGTTGGTGGGCCACCGCGTCCCTGACCACGTATAGGTCCAAATCTTCTACTTCTCCTCTGCGCCTTTGGCCCCTGCCCCCGAATTGCTTTTCGGGCTCTGGCCGATTGCGGAGAGCCCGGCCTCGTACTTGGAGATCGCGGTCGACCGTAGTCCGAGGGCTTCCTCCATCGCTTCCACGAAACCCTCCAACTCCTGAGGGA
>JALZFK010000400.1 GCA_030861585.1 Actinomycetota bacterium
CCCCGTGCCCCCGATTTCTATCCGGCCTGCCAAGTGGCTCAGAGCCTCGTCACGCACGCGCGTGGCGGTTTCGAGGACTTCGGCGAGCTGGCGGTGTGCGTCCTCGTACACCTCCCCTATGGAGGAGCCGGGGAGAATGTCGTGGAACTGATTCAAGAGCAGCGTCTTCCAGGCCTCCTCTAGAGCCTCGCGAGGCTCTAGAGCCTCGTGCAGGCCGGCGATGGTGGAGAACGCTTCGGCTTCGAGCAATCGGTGTTCCGCCGCGCGATTGGATGTCTTAACCCTCCCTTGAGAGGTGAACGTCCCCCGGTGCAGCTCGAGGTAGAGCTCGCCGACCCACTTCGGGAGGCCCTCTTTGGGCAGCGTCGCGTAGAAATCTTCCACCCGCGTCATGCGGAGGCGCGGCAGAGCTGGGAAGCTCTTGAGCCGATCGTAGTTCTCGAGCATCTTCTCGCTGGGGCCTCCGCCGCCATCGCCCCACCCGAAGGAGAAGAGACTCTCGGGATGTATGCGCTTCTCCTTGAAGTTACGCCAGGTTCCCAGCAAGTCGAACGGGCGTATGATCCCGTTGTAATCCGGGCCGGGATTGTCGGCCATGTGCGCCGTTACGTGGCTTCCGTCTATTCCCTCCCAGTGAAAGAGATCGAACGGAAAGGCGTTGGTCTCGTTCCAGTTCAGCTTGCAGGTGAAGAACCCGTCCAGACCTGCGCCGCGCAGGAGCTGGGGTATGCCGGGCGAGAAGCCGAACGCGTCCGGGAACCAGGCGACCTTGCAGCGCATGCCGAATTTCTCCTCGAAGTACCGCTGCCCGTAAAACAACTGGCGCACGAAAGACTCGCCGCCGGTGATCTGGCAATCCGGTTCCGTCCACGAACCTCCTATGGGTTCCCAGCGTCCCTCTGAGATTCGGTCCCGGATACGCGCGAACAGTTCGGGATACTCTTCCTCGACCCAGGTGTAGAGTTGGGCGGAGGACTGGTTGAAGGTGAAGTCCTCGTACCGGTCCATGAGCCGCAGCACGTTGGAGAAGCTCCGTTGGGCCTTGCGCCGGGTTTCCTCGAGCGGCCACAGCCACGCGAGGTCGATGTGGGCGTGTCCGGTCAGTGCCAGCCGGCCGACCGGCTGGTATTCTTGCTTGATCTCCTCTAAACGCCCGGCAACCTTCGCCCGGGTGCTCCGTACGGCTCGCCGCGCCGCCCCCGGAAGGGGCTCGAGCGGCCGTGGCGCAGGCGGGAGGCTCCACAGCTCCCGCCCCATCCGGTTCACGTCGATGGCCTCGAAAGCGAAGGCGGGAGGGAGGCTCCACAGACCGCGTCCCAGGGGGTTCATGTATTCTTGATGAAGCCTAGTAAGGGAGACTTCGCTCGCGGAGGGCCAGTCGACGGCGAGGTTGGCGAACGCGAAATCGAGCGCGTCGAGCAGGTGCGGAACGACCTCGTGATCCTTAAGCTGCGCGCATACCTCGACGATCGCGCGCAGGTCACACTCCAACGCTCGCACCCCGGTCTCAGGCACGACGAGACACGCCCGCTCGAGCCGCGGTTCGCGAACGTGCGAACCGAATAGTCCTTTGGGTACGACCTCCGCCTGGATCTCGAGCGGCTCTCCGCCCCGCGCGGTCCCGGCAACCCGAAAGCTGCGGTGAAATGGATCCAACCCACCTTCAACACCGGTCGAGAGGCGTACGAACCCTTCGCCTCCCAGCCAGAGCTCGAGTTCGACGGGTTGTCCTGCCCACTCGTTGGGAATGGTGGTGTCCGCGCTAAGCTGGACCGGCAGATTCACCACCGGCCAGTCCTCACCGAGGTTGAGCGTGCGGGTTGCGCCATCGCGACCGGTAAACGACCACTCTCGAATGGGGTACTCCCGGGCGTTGCGCCAGGTATGGAGTTCCTCCAGGCGGCGAACGCAACGCGCCAAGCGCTGGGTATCTCGGCTTGTCATCAAACTCCTCTAGGTGCGCCAACAGGTACACGCGCCAATACTCTGCGCTTAGATAAACGATAAACGGCCCAATGCTGTTACAGCGCTACAATTTACACTATGTGGCTGCCTCAATGCAGGCGGATCAGGATTAGCCACCGGGACGGTTCACAGATCGTACACGGTAAGCCCGCGTTGTTCCCCTCCGCAGTTGTTCCCCTCGCAGTTAGAGTCCTTCGCAGACCTTTGCTGATAGCGAGACCGGCGAGCCACCAGCGGTATAGAGCCACGCGCTGCTACCTCAAAAGCTCGAGCCCTAATAGCTAGGGCGTTGACCTCTTAAGCCTCGACTTTGAGATAATAAGAAATTGGGAATCAACTATGAGCTGTTGGAAAAGCTTGCGTTGGGAGATGATCGCCATTGAGCGAGTACCAAGTCACTCTTCAGAACCAGCCGGTAGACGTGAGCGAGGAGTTCGCCAAACAGGAGAGCCATTTTTTCGTCGGGTCTCACGTGGAGGAGTTTGATCCTAACACCGCA
>JALZFK010000006.1 GCA_030861585.1 Actinomycetota bacterium
TGCTCAACACTGATTCGGTGTTCGATCTGTAGGAGGTGCATCTCTTGTACTCCTTTCCCCACGCTCCTGTGGGGAGCGGTTGCACCGAATGCAACAGCATCGCGAGGAGCGATGCAACCCCCAAATAGGTGATCTTTGAAACCTTCCTGCGAACTTCCGAGAACCCCGTACAGGCGAAGTTCCGAGAACCCGATACAAGCGAAGCTCGCAGAATTTCTCTTCTACGAGGTTAGGTGAATAGACCTTTCGGGTTCGCCTCACAAAAGACGTTGGCCCCTAGAACCGCCTCGCCGGTCACGACGCCCACGTACTCGATCACAGGCCTACCGTCTATGGCGGTGGTCATGCTCACTATCACGAAGAACGTCCTTTCGTCCCCAGCCCGGCCTCGCGGGCGCGGACTGTTGCCTGGGAGCGATCCGATACTTGCAGCTTGGTGAAGATGCTCGAGACGTAGTTTCGCACCGTTTTGGGGCTGAGGTAAAGGTTAGAGGCGATGGCTGTGTTGGTGTAGCCCTCGGCTATTAGAGCGAGGATTTCGTGCTCCCGCTCGGTCAGGTTCGGGAAAGCCTGGAGCGAGGATGTTTTGGGGTCTCCCCCAGGCGTGGCGAAGTACCCGGTCAAGCGCCGCGTGATCGTGGGGCTAAAGATCGCCTCTCCATCGGCCACGGCGTGGATAGCCCGTAGCGTCTGGGCCCCGTCGGCGCCTTTGAGGACGTAGCCGCGGGCGCCAGCGCGTATAGCGGCCAAGACCGAGTCATCGTCTTCGAACATCGTGAGCATCAGGATGGCGGTGTTCGGGCTCGCTTCGAGGATGCGACGCGTCGCCTCTATGCCACTCACCTTGGGCATGTTGAGGTCCATCAGTATCACGTCCGGCCCAAGCTCCAATGCCCGGGCAACCGCCTCTTCACCGTCAGTCGCCTCTCCGACCAGCTCGGTGTCCGGCTCCGCTCCCAGTATGGCGCGCATCCCCCGGCGGAAGACCGGGTGGTCGTCGGCGACGAGGACGCGGATGCGTTCGGTTGATTGATCATCCGTTTGGTCCATTATTCCTCCTTCGGCAACGGAAGCCTGGCACGGACGCGGGTGCCTCCTTCGGGAAGCGGCTCGACGAGGAGGTTGCCGCCGAGCTCGCTCGCGCGTTCGCGCATCGACGTCAGGCCTACCCCCGCGCGTACATAGGAGTTCTCCTGTGGGTCCGGTATCCCGCGTCCGTCGTCGCGGACTTCCAGGCACAGCACGCTCGATTCGTCGATGGCAAGGGAGATGGTGCAGGTGCTCGCCCCGGCGTGACGCGCGACGTTGGTGAGGGCCTCCTGGGCTATGCGGTAGGCGGCCACCTCCACGGCCGCCGACAGCGGCGGCAAACTCTCTGGCCCCTCCACCGAGACGCTCAAGCCCTTCGCGCTGTACTGTGCAGCACTCTCGCGCAAGGCGCCGAGGAGGCCGAGGTCGTCGAGCGCCGGCGGCCTGAGTCCGTAGACTAGGCGGCGGATGTCGGTAACGGCATCCTGAGACTCCGCCTTCAGCTCGAGCAACAGCTCCTCGGCGGCGCCGGGGTCTCGCCTCATGAGCGCGCGGACGGCGTCGATGGTGAGCGCCTGGCTGGAGAGCTGGGGTCCCAGGCCGTCGTGCAGATCTCGCCTGAGACGCCGCCGCTCCTCCTCGCGCGCCTCGACGAGTAGCTCGCGTGAGAGCTGGAGGTCGGCAGAGAGCCTGAGAGCCTCGTCGGTCATGAGCGCGGCGTGGGCGGACGCGCCGATCTGGTGTGCTAGGTCCTCTAGAAGCCGCCGTTCCGCGTCTGCGAACCCCTCTTCTCCGGCACGCGACCCCAGCACCAACTGGCCAACCGTCTCGCCTCCGTAGACGAGCGGTAGGCGAAGCCCGTTTTCTCCCAGATCTCCCGCGGTCGCCGCGGTCTCGAATCCGTCCTCCCGCCTGAGCTGAATCGCCACGTACGGCAGCTTCAACGCTTCCTGCACGGTCCGGGTGACGGCGGGCAGCACGGCATCGTGAGCGGGCGTGGATTCGAGGCGAGATCCCAGACGCGAGAGCACCGCGTAAGGGTCGTCGCGCTCCCCGTACATCAGGCGGTTCGCGCCGCGCTGGAGTCGGTCGCGAAGGGGTTGGAAGATCACGGCGGCTGCGAGGCCCGTAGCTAGCAGCGAGATGATCAGGTTTCCGCGCAACTGCAAGAGCTCTCCGAGCCCGCCCACCACCAGCACGTAAAGAAGTACGACACTGGCGGTGAGGGTGCCGTAGACGAGAGTGCGGTTGATGACGACGTCTATGTCCCACAAGTGGTAGCGCAGAATCGCGAGGCCGATGGAGAGCGGGATGAGAAGCATGGCCGCGTGGATGAGCGCGCTTCCGACCAGGAACGCAACCAGTGTGCTCGGCGATGTGAGAGCAGAGGTGAAGGCGGACAGCGCTATGGATATCCCCAGGAATGCAAGGACCGCCGCCGAGAGACCGAAGACCACCCATTTGATCTGCTGGCGCTGCGCCGCGTTCGAGACGCGCCGGTAACGGTAGACCTGCGCGTAGACCGCCGTGCCAAGGCCGACCGTCCATACGCCCACCCACAGCCAGATAAACCAACCGTTCGGATCGGACGAACCCCCGCCGCCGACCCAGTACCGGGGCAATTGCCAAGCGATCCACGCAAGTGCCACCCAGCGCGTCCAGCGAGGCACGAACCGCCCATCCGGGAAGAGGTACAAGAAGAGGCCAAAAGTCGCCGAGCCGAGGAAGTTGAGCAGAGCGCCCGGTATTTCCCAGGCGGGATACTCTACGGTCAGCGTATTAGTCGTGGGCGGGAATGTGACAGTCCCGAACAGCAGCAAGGCTAAAGAGACGAACAGCGCCATGCGGTCTTCAGACTTGCGCCAGAAGATGAAGATGGCAATCCCCCCATACACCGCTGTGAACACCACGTCAAGGACGACAGCGTACGTGGCGTAGAAACCCGAAGGGAGGCCCAAATCCTGCAGGGCACGAAACCCCCCTCCAGGCAGCTGCCCCGTCGTGCATTCGGCGGTCGGGCATGGGGTCTGAAATAGTACGAACTTCGCCACGAGGCCCGCGATGAAGAGGCCGACGGTGGCGAGAGCAATGATGATCCACACTGTCCGAGCAAGAACGAGCAATCTTCCACTCAGACGCGAGGAGTTAGCTGAGTGTTCGGGAACCGCGACCGCTCGCGCGGGAGCAAGTGGACGGGTCACACGCAAGCCCCCCATTTAAGCTTCCAACGAGCGTACATCAGGATCAAGCAGGCCTTCATTACCAGGCTCCTTCTCTTCTCTCAAGCTACCATGCCGCCTAACTTTCCGCCACACGGCCTCCGCCACAACGGGTGCAATCACCGACAATTTGATCGATGAGTGGACAAGGCTGGGCACCCAGGTGATCATGCTCAGGCACAGCCGAAGGGATGAGGAAGAAAGTCCTTATCCCGCGGTTCTTGTGACCCTGTGCAACATCTACTGTGTGGATCATATGGAGCCTCCTTGCTGGTGAGCTCCGTTGGAAGAGAGGGCCGGTCGCGGCGCTGCGCGCTCGGGCTCGTAGCCGAGACGTCCCCTACTGAAGGCGACGACGACCACCGCGACCACTGCGAGCACTGCTAAGGGAATCCATTGCGCCTCGGGTCCTGAGATGAGCTCACCGGCGTACCTCATGCCCCCCGAGCCAGTCGCCGAGCTGAAGGCACTGTGAAAGAGCCCCACGATGAGCACACTGCGCCCAGCGCCGTTGTAGAGCCACATGATTACCACTCGTAAGAATATCCCTATTACCGCTTGAACGGCGACGAAAACAAAGGCGAAGATTAGCGGCTGTTCTAAGAGATTAATCATCAAGTGGAAC
>JALZFK010000017.1 GCA_030861585.1 Actinomycetota bacterium
ATGTCGCCGTAGGGGATGTCCGATCCGTAGCAGATGCGCGAAGGGTCCAGGGAGCAGAAGAGCACGAAGAGGTCCTTCGCCTTGACTACGGAGGTCTCGAAGAGGATGTTCGGGTGGTCCTTGAAGGCGCGGGTCGCCGCCAAGACCTCAACCATCGCCGAGTGGCCAAGAATCAGGCGCAAGCCGGGGAGTCTCTCGACCGTCGGCAACAGGGGCTCGACTATCCTCTGCATCAAGTAACCGGCATGCACGAGCACCGGCAGGTCCACCTCAGCGGCCATCTCGAAGAGCCGGACCACCCGCTTATCGTCGAGTTCGAACTCTTGAGAGATGGGGTGAAGTTTCAAACCATTAAAGCCCCTATCGACGCACCGTTCGAACTCCGTGTCGTAGTTCTTGTGCGGGTTTAGGCGGAAAAAAGGCACGAAGGCGTCCGGGTATTCCTCGTAAGCAGTCCAGACGATGTCGTTGGGCTTCGAGTAGTCATCGCGGGCGTTCGGATCGTTGAGGGGGAAAACGATGCTCTGAGATACACCGGCAGATTCCAGGCGGGCCTTCATCCCGTCAGCGGTCATCGTGCGGCCGTCGAGGTCCGCGCCGATGTGGGCGTGCGCGTCGAAGACCGACGTGCCGGTCGGTATCTTCTTTTGCACCCACTCCCAAGGCCCGGCCATAGCCCCGGTCGTCAACGCCCCGAGATCCTGGCCCCTCTTTTCCGTGTCCAAGCTCACCCCCGATACCGTTCCGAAACGCCCGTACTACAACCGCCCCGCGAGCCGCCACGCAATGGTAACAGGGGCGTTTCACCGCTGCTAAACTCCCCGAGACTATGAGCCCCATACGACCCCTCGTCGAAGCCCTAAACGGAGCCTTGGCCGATGCCTTTCGATACGCAGGGTGGCCCCTCTACCGCGGCTTGTTGCGCCGATCCCTACCGAAGCTGGAGGGTGTCACGGAGCTTCCGGGGTTAGAAAGGCCCGTGGACGTACTGCGTGACCGCTTCGGGGTGCCCCAGATCTTCGCCGAGAACGAGCGTGACCTGTTCTTCGCCCAAGGCTACGTCCACGCTCAGGACCGCTTTTTCCAGATGGAGCTGGGGCGCCGCGCCGGTCATGGAAGCCTCTCAGAGCTCCTAGGAGGGAGAGCCCTCGAGTTAGATCGCCTCTCACGCACGCTCGGCTTGGGCAGGATCGCCTCCTCAGCGGAGAGCGGTCCGTCGGAGACGCTCTGTATGCTCGAAGCCTACTCCGCAGGGGTGAACGCCTGCCTTGAGAGCGAACCACGCCCCCCAGAGTTCGAGCTTCTGCGCCTGTTGCGTCCCGAACCCTGGACGCCATCCGACACCGCTGCCTGGTCCCTGATCATGGCCTGGAGCCTCTCCGCGAGTTGGGAGTTGAAGCTCTTACATGAATCCCCCGAAGAGGGAGCCAAAGACGTAGACGGCCTCCGTGCGTACCTGGACCCTGACGCGGGCTCCAACGCCTGGGCCGTGGCGCCTTTACGCAGCGCCACGGGTTCGGCTCTGCTCGCCGGGGACCCGCATCTTCTCTTGGGCATACCGTGCCTCTGGTACGAGGTTGGGCTCTACGGAGGTCCCTACAAGGTGGTCGGAGCTTCGCTTCCGGGGACTCCCGGCGTGGTGATAGGTCATAACGACTCGATCGCCTGGAGCGTCACCGCCGCTCTGACGGACGTGCAAGACCTGTACGTCGAACGCTTCGCTAAAGGGAACGCCAACCTCTACCAGCACGCAGGTGATTGGCGCGAGGCCGACGTGAGGGAAGAGAAGATTCCGGTCCGCGGTCGCCGCGAACCGGTCGTGCAAAGGGTACGCACCACGCTGCACGGACCCATCATCTCCGACGTCTTTGGTGGCGAGGAAGACCTCGCGCTGTGCTGGGCCGCTCCCGCACCACCGAAGCTCGTCGAGGCCGGCCTCGCCATCAACAGAGCGCGCAACCAAGAGGAGTTTCTCGACGCTTTGCGAAGCTGGACAGCACCTAACCAGAACTTCGTCTATGCCGACCAAAGTGGTGTAATCGGTTGGGCGCTCGCCGGCCCCGTCCCCATAAGGAAAAACCACCGGGGTGATCATCCCGTTCCCGGATGGGACGGGAGGTACGAATGGGAAGGCTTTGTACCGTTCGAAAAATTGCCCAAGAACTTCGACCCCCAAGAAGGTTACGTCGCTTCGGCCAATGAGACTCCCGAAGCCAACCTCGGAGCTGACCTCATCCCTGGCGCCTACCTTCCCGGTTATCGCAAGGACAGGATCGAGGATCTGCTCCGGACCGCCGACAGGCACACCTTAGAGACCTTCCGTGGCATACAGGGCGATCTCTACTGCGCGCCGGCTCACGCACTCGCCCAAAGGTTGGCGAAGCTCGACCCTCCGCTCGGCGTGCCCGAGGGAATACTGCAAGAGCTCGCGGCCTGGGATGGGGGCCTCGTCGCGGACAGTCGGCCGGGGGCGGCGGCCCGGGTCGCGCTCGAAATTCTCCTCAGACACTACGCGAGGCACAAGCCCCGCATCGAATCGCCCCTCCCCACCGGTGCCGAGGCCTACCTCGGGAATCTTGTCCCGGAGCTTCTCGGCAAGCTCGAGGACCTGCCCGAGAAGGACTTGCGAGATGCCTTAAAGCGAGCGATGGAGATCCTGGCCGAGTCCTGCGGTCCGGATCCCACAAGCTGGAGCTGGGGAGCGCTGCACGCGGTGGAACTGCGGCATCCTTTGGGAGTGGTGAGAGGGTTGCGGGGACCCTTGAACCGCGGCCCGTACCCCACGGGCGGGGACGCCAACACCGTCCGGCTCGCCGCCTTTCGCTCCGGGAACCCCGGACAACCCTCCTTCGGGCCAGTCACTACCGGCCCCAATTACCGGTTCGTTGTGGACACGGGCGACTGGGATCGAGCTTGGAGCGTCGTCTCGCCCGGGCAGTCCGGTCACCCGGCGAGCGCAAACTACGACGACCAGATCCCAATCTGGCAAAACGTTCGCTACCGCCCGATGGTCTTTGGCCGAAAAACGGCGGAGCTCGCCGCCAAACACCGGCTCGTCCTCAAGCCCGGTGCACATAGTTAGTTAGAAAGAGGCGGCCTCGCCGGCGCTCGCCGGCGATCTACCCCGATTCCTCCATGGCAGATTCCTCTTCGTCGGGCCCAGTCTTACGGTCGAGGGTGAGTATGGAGACGCGGGGGCCGTCGACGCTCTTCACACGGAGGATGATACCGTCGGCCTCGACGGTATCGCCAGGCTCGGGGGGGCGGCCCAAAGAGCCCAACACGAAGCCCCCGATGGTATCGAAATCCTCGTTGGGGAGGTCAATCTCGAAGTACTCGTTGACGTCGGTGATCGGGATGCGTCCGTCTATGGCGTACGTGCCGTCGTGCAGAGGCTCGATGGCCGCCTCGTCCTCGTCGAACTCGTCTTGGATCTCCCCGACAAGCTCTTCGAGGACGTCTTCTATGGTTACCAGGCCCTCCACGCTTCCCCACTCGTCGATGACGATAGTCACCTGGAGCTTGCGCCTCTGAAACTCGCGCAACAATTCCTCTATCTTCTTGTTCTCGGGAACGACAAGGCAGTCACGAATGAGAGGCTTGAGGTCGAAGTTTTCGGGCTCTTCCCTAGCGGCCCGGAACAGGTCCTTGACGTGGACCGCGCCCAGGATGTGGTCGAGATCCCCCTCGTAGACCGGGTAGCGGGTGTAGCGGCCGAAGGCGGCCTTCTCGACCAGGACCTCGAGGGGCGCGTCGCTCGGCAACGCCTCGATATCTGGTCTTGGAACCATGATCTCACGGGCCACCGTGTCCCCGAAGTCGAAAACGTTGTTCAGGTAGTCGCGCTCCTCGGGTTCGAGCTCACCGGAGGCCGCGGAAGAAGAGATCATGATCCTCAGCTCCTCCTCGGAATGGACCTCCATCTCCTCGCCCAAGCGGATGCCCCAGGGTCTCAAGACGAAGTTCGTCGAGGTGTTCACCAGCCAGACCATCGGCCGGAAGATGAACATGAAGACGTTCAAGGGACGCGAGATCCAGAGCGCCGTCCCCTCGGCTCGCTGGATGGAGAAGTACTTGGGCGCCTGCTCGCCGAAGACGAGATGACCGTAGGTGATGACCGCGAACCCCAAGACGACCGCGACGATCTCGACGATCTTCTCATTGAAGATCCCCAGCGCCTCGAACACCGGTCGTATGAGCGCGGAGACCGCCGGCTCTCCGACCCATCCCAGGCCGAGAGACGCGATCGTGATGCCTACCTGACAGACCGACAGGTAGGCGTCGAGGTCGTGCAGAACGCCTCTTACCACCTCGGCCCGGGCGCTCCCCTCCTGCTCGAGCTGCGCGATGCGCGTCTCCCGCACCCGCACCAGCGCGAACTCCGCCGCCACAAAAAAGCCGTTCAGCGCGACCAAGACCAGCGCCGCTAATAGGCTCAGCGGGGAGAAGAAACCCTCTTCCAAGCCTAGAAGACCAGGCCGGAGGTCTCGCCTCCGGGTGCTCGCCGTTTACTGCCGGTGTCTAAATCGTCCATCGCGTAGCGAGAAGATTATACCCCAGCCATCAGAAAAACCGCTACGAGTACCGTAAGGGCGCCACCTGAGATGTGCATACTGCCGGACCCGCACTTGCAGCACAACGCGCCTTATCGAAGAAGCCTGCTCCTCTTTTACCATGTTACGGGAAAGCCCCGGCCGTCAAGATCGGGCCTCTCACCCTGGCACTCTCATTCTTGGCAGGGTTCAGGCTTTGCCCTCGGCCTGGTACTCTCGGAGGAAGCCCTCGAACAGCCTGCGGTGCCCCTGCTCGTCGTGCAGGATCGCGATCACCATGTCCTGCGTAACCGGGTCTACCCCTTCGGTCTCCTCCAC
>JALZFK010000046.1 GCA_030861585.1 Actinomycetota bacterium
GGGGTCCGGGCGGAGATTGTACCAAATCCTCGTGGGACGTGGCGTTTGTTAAGATTCTAAGGCGGGTGATGGGAGGGACGGCCGAAAAGAGGGAAGACGCCGAGGTAAGTAGCACGGACCTGAGGACTCTCATCGAGGCCGCGCACGCCGCTCTCAAGGCCTATGCGGCAAGGATAGATGCCCTCAACGTCTACCCGGTCCCGGACGGTGATACGGGAACGAATATGCTCCTGACGGTCCGGGCGGTGCTCGAGGAGGTTTCGACTTCGACCGATCTCAGGGGAGAGGCGGCGGTCAAAGCGGTTTCGCGGGCCGCGCTCATGGGCGCGCGGGGCAACTCCGGGGTGATACTCTCTCAGATCTTGCGCGGCGCCTGCGAGGCTTTGAGCGAGGCCCGCGTTTTGGACGCCGAAGCCCTCGCGGTAGCGCTCACCGTGGCGAAGGAGCGGGCGTACGCAGCCGTCCAGAGCCCTGTTGAAGGCACGATGCTTTCGGTGATAAAGGACGCGGCGGTGGCGGCACAATCGTGTGTGAAGCGAGGGGAGAAGGACTGGTTGGAAGTCCTCAAAGCGGCAGCCCAAGAGGCGCACGCCTCGGTAAAGCGAACCCCAGAGCTCTTGCGCATCTTAAAGGAGGCAGGGGTTGTAGACGCCGGAGGATTGGGGGTGGCCATAATATTGGACGGCCTAATTGCTGCTTTGAGCGGCGAGGAGCCCTTCCCAGATCTCGACGAGGCAAAGCCTGCGGCCGACGGGGAGCGCCTAAAGGAGACTGTGACACACTCGGCGCAAGAAGCGTGGGGTTATTGTACGGAGTTCATCGTTAACGGCTTTACCGGTAGCGCCAAAGAATTCGAGGCACGCATCCACCACCTCGGTAAGAGCGTGCTCGTGATCCTCAACGACGATCTCGTCAAGGTCCACCTCCATACCCAGGACCCAGGAGGTGCCCTCACTTACGCGGGCAACTTCGGTCGGCTCTCCGGCGTGAAGGTGGACGATCTGGAGGCCCAGACCCGTGCCCGGGCCGACAGTCAAGCCCCGCCCATTTCCTTCTCGGAGACCGCGGCGAAGCTCGGGGTCGTAGTGGCGAGCCAGGGTACAGGGAATCGCCAACTCTTCGAATCTATGGGTGCTGTGGTCGTAGAGGGCGGTCAGGGAGCGAATCCGAGCACGCAAGATTTCGTTCGGGCGATAAGGAGTTCCGGTGCTGCCGCTGTGATCTTATTACCGAACAACAAGAACGTCGTGCCGACATCGGAGAGGGTGGGCGAGTTGACCGAGGTCGAGGTGTACGTCGTACCAACGACGAGTATCGCGGGGGGCTTGGCAGTCATGGTCGGCTACGATGCTGAGGGAGAGCCTGAAAGGGTAGCAGAGGAGATGCGCGAGATTGAAGAAGGCCTTCTGTACGCGGAGGTCACCGTTGCTGTCCGGGATGCCCAAGTGGAGGGGCGCGAGGTGAGAAAAGGGGCGTACATAGGCCTTCTGGATGGAAAGCTTTATGTGGCGGAGGCGTCGATCCACGCGGCAGCCCTGGCGCTTATAGAGGCGACCGTCGAGGAGGGTGCTGACGTGGTGACGCTGCTCCGGGGGGCGGATCTCGCGGAGGCGGCCGTGGAGGAGATCGCCGAGGCCATCCGGGGCTTCGACTCCCACCTCATGGTCGAGGTCAAGAATGGGGGGCAACCGCTGTACCCCCTGCAGATGGTGGCCGAGTGACGACGGCGATCGTCACAGACTCGACGACGAGCTTGCCGGATGAGGTGCGGGAGAGTCCCAGTCTCCGGGTGGTCCCCCTAACATTTTCTTTCGGACCAGCGGAGACCTACCTAGACAAGACAGACATCGCGAACGCGGAGTTCTACGAGAAGTTGCGGAGCTCGCCCACCTTTCCGACGACCTCCCAGCCGCCGGTCGGAGCGTTCGTCGAAGCCTACGAGTCCTTGCATGCGTACGACAACATCCTGGTGTTGGTGGTTTCGTCGAAGCTCAGTGGGACTTATGGCTCGGCGGTTACGGCGGCGGGGATGGTCGAGCGACCGGTCGAGGTTTTGGACACGAGGAGCGCGGAGATGGGATCGGGTTTGATCTTGCTCGAGGCCCTGCGCGTGGTGGACGAGGGCGGGGACTTCGAGGAGGTCAAGCATGCAGCGGAGGAGGCTATAAGGCGTTGTACGCTATTGTTCGCCGTTGGTACCCTCGAGTATCTGGAGAAGAGCGGTCGCATCGGGCGGGCCCAGCGTTTGCTAGGGACGGCGCTCGACATCCGGCCGGTGTTGCGTGTCGAGGATGGCGAGGTGGTCCCACACAAGCGGACCCGTGGCCGCAAGCGACAGATGGCGGCACTTCTGGAGGAGACGAAGCCCGCCGCGG
>JALZFK010000056.1 GCA_030861585.1 Actinomycetota bacterium
CAGCGCCTCCAACTCCTCTTCTAAGGCCTCCAAGGACAACCGGAAGTTGATGAACCCTGGCCCCGCAACCTCGACGCTCTCCAGGAAAGGAGCGTCCAACGCATCTACTATTCCCTGGGCCACCTCCCGGGGATTGCGCCGGAGGGACTTTGCGTTGGCGAGGGCCACGTTCGTGGCGAAGTCGCCATGCGCCACCTCGTTGGGCCTCTCCACGTGGACGCCGTTGAGCTCGACCCCGTACGCCTCTCGCACCGCCGCCCTGAGCGCCGCCGCGAGCTTCTCTTCGAGGCCCATCTTACTCATCCCGCCCCAGAAGCTCGTCCATCAGCCGTCGGTTCTCGTCCGCCATCCGCTCGGACTCCCGCCGGTCGTGAACGAAGCTCACCTCCAATACATCTCCCGGCTTCGCCTTCCGGGGCAACAGCTCCCGCGGCGCATCGAAGCTCCGCCCCCCTTCCGGATATGGCAGCAGCACCACCATCCCGTTGTCTTCGAACCTGTCCGCTTGCACACGCACAACTATATGGTAGCGATCAGCAAAAGCAAAAAATAGATGGTTAAGCCTGATTGACAAAAAGCTACCAGTGATACTTCTCCCCCCGGTTTATCTTTGCCGCTCGGTAGAGCTGCTCCAAGAGGACCACCCGCGCTAGAGCGTGCGGCAAGGTAACCGGTCCGAAAGAAACCACATTATCCACCCTCCCGAGCACTTCGGGGGAGAGTCCTAGAGGACCTCCGAGGAGGAAGGCGACGTGGCTTTGGCCCGAAAGGCCCAAAGAGTTCAGCCGCCGGGCCAGCTTCTCCGAGGCGAGCGGCTCGCCCTGATCCCGGTCCAGAGCTATCTGGTAAGCCCCCGCGGGCACCCGTCTGAGAAGCCTCGTCGCCTCGGCGGCGAGCACCTCCCCTTGCGAGCGCCGGTTCAGGTCCTCCTCCGGAACTTCGACGACTTCCACGGGAAAGAAACGCTGCAACCGTTTGAGGTAGTCGCTCGCACCTTGCGCGGCCCATCCGTTCAAAGAGCCGACCGCGACGACGGTAGCGCGCCGGATCACGGGACGCGAGTCATCGTCGAACCACCTACTCCACGTCGAAGAGCCGATGGGCGGCACCCTCGGTCTCGCCACCGTAGCGATAAACGTACTCCCGGGCTTCGATTGATTGTCCGACCTCGATCCAGGGTGTCGGATACCCGGCGACGGCCGCCCGAACCCGAATACCAGCGAAACCCGCCCCCCGCAACGTCTTGCACACCGTGCCGCACGCCCGGGCGGGTGAGTTATTCGTCTTCGAGAGGTGCGCGAGCACGAGATCCTTAAGGCCGTGCGGGGCGAGGGCTAGCGCCGCTTCGGCTGCCTGATGGTTCGAGAGGTGACCGTTAACGGAAGCCACGCGCCGCTTGAGTTCCGCCGAATACGGCCCGCGTCGGAGCCAGTCGAGGTCATGGTTGGCCTCGAGTACCACCGCATCCGCCCCATGCAGAACACGCAGAATCTCGGGTCCCACCTCGCCGAGGTCGGTTGCTAGAGCGCACACTCGCTCTCCATCCGTGATCCGCAACCCGTAGGTCGGAGCATCGTGCGGTACTTCGAAGAAGGTCGCGAGCATGCCGCCTCCTAGGTCCAGAGGCTCGTCTACATTTACCGGCGCGATGCCGACGGCTTCCGCGACCCCGGGTGCCGCGTAGATCGGGACCTCGCACTCCCGTAACAAGGACCGAACGCCAGAGGTGTGATCGGCATGACCGTGGGTCAGGAGGACGGCAGAAACGTCCAAAAGATCACATCCGATCCGGACTAGAAGCTCTCGTAATCTACGGCACGAAAACCCGATATCCACGAGGAAGCCTTGCCCGCCGGCCTCCAGATAAGTCGCATTGCCCGAGCTGCCGCTCGAAAGGACGCTAAAGCGCAGAATCACCTCCAGGTTTACGTACCTGTGAATAATTTCGGGAGGCCTCGGCCACCGCTGACCAGAAATCTTAGCATCCACCACCAGGCCGGGCATCCTCCGTGCGTGATCCAAGGATTTCGGATTGCCGTAGAATCTCGTTGTGGCGGATAGGAGGCGACCATACCTGCTTCTGGCGGACGAGGATTTGATCGGCGGTAGGAGCGCCCGTTCGGGCCGTACTCGGCCACCTGCTTTCGCGTCGACCGACGGCGGTTGAACCACCAGATGCCGTAACACTTCTTAGGGTCCAGTCGTGCAGCCACCTCTGGTAAGGTCAGCTTGCGCACCTCGTCGTAGGTATGAGGTTTGTAGACGTCGTTTAGGACGATCTCGCGGATCAACTTCTTATCCCAGTATTGACCGCCCCTCGGCGTCGGTATGCCTTCGCGTTCGAGAATCTTCTTGACGCTGT